>NZ_JBASXK010000123.1:0-45242 GCF_049276915.1 Aestuariivita sp.
GGGTACTCGGAAGCCATGCAACTTGCCGTGATCGCCATCACCAGCCCGTCGCCGGGCTTTGGCGGCTGGCCGATCTCGTTGGCGGCAGCAACGGTCGAGCGGGTCATCGACACGACGGCAGCAGCGAGCGCCGTGGCAGCAGCAGTCGCCGCGATCTTGGCGCGGCGTGCAAAGGCCGCCATGCGTGCATTGGCTTGGTCGAGCTCGCGCGACAGACGCCCCATGCCGCGGGTTCCCGCCTCGCCCACACCTTCCAACTCGGCACGCACTTGGGGCCCGCCGGTCGCAGAGAGGCGGACGGAGACTTTTTTCTCAGCCATGGCGGTGTTCGATCTCTTCGTTTGTCTTGCGCACCATCACCGCCTCAATGGGCGGCAAGAGCTCTGCGATGATGAGGGGCGAGAGCCCCAGGCGTACATGCGCGCTGGTGAGCGGCTGGCAGGCTGGAAGGCGACCACCGCCGCCTGGGGCAAGTTCCTGAGAGCCAACGGCATCGCAGCGGCCCGGGACAACCGGGCACGGCGTATCTTCCAGCACCGGGACGAGATCCTGCGGCAGCGGGGCAGCATCACCGGGCTCGAGGACGCGATCTTCGTCTGTCAGGAAATCGAAGACGGCGCCCATGCCGAGGCCGTCGCCGCTGCCCCGGCCGCTACCCCGGCACCCAAGAGGATGGGGCGACCGAGGAAGTCGGACGCCGCGAAGTGGGAAACCCAACTGAGGAACCTTCTCAGCAAGGCACCGCCCGAAGTTGCCTACCAGATCGACGGCCGGATCGTCACGGTCACGCTGGAAGGGTAAGATAGGACGGCGCGGGCTTCTTCGTGCCAAGGCTGGCCGTAGCGCAGAGAGTGCAGATCAGTCCGCCCTGTCCCTGCGGTCACGATAACGCCTCAGGTAGCCTGATGGTAGCCTAGATCGAAAAGCGGTCTGCACCGACGCCTCTGAAAACCTTCTAAGTGTTTGATTTTTATGGTGCCCCCACACGGACTCGAACCGCGGACCTACTGATTACAAATCAGTTGCTCTACCAGCTGAGCTATAGGGGCTTCGCGCGACGAACTACCCGCAAGATGGCTGTTCTGCAAGACTGAAAACGCGTCAGGATCGAAAGCAGTTTGACTGACCCATCCCAAGGCGCTACCCCAAAAGGATATTCAAGAGCAGGGTCTCCATCAGGACATGCAGATCATTTTTCATATGGGCGCGCATTTCACCGATGATGATCGGCTGATGAAGTGCCTGTTGCGCAACAAGGATGGGTTTTCCGCGCAAGGCATCGCGGTCCCCGGGCCGGGCAAATACCGCCAGTTGCTGCGCTCGACCCTTCAGGCCATGCGCAGCGCAGCGCCCGACCCGCAGGCCCGCGAAGTGTTGCTGGATGCGATCCTCGATGACGAAGACGCCGATCGGGTCATCCTGTCCAATGCGCATTTCTTTGGTGTGGCCAATGCCGCTGTGCGCGATGGCATCCTTTATCCCGCGGCGGCCGAACGACTGGCCAACCTGCGCCGGCTGTTTCCCGAAGACGAGCTTGAGATGTTCATGGCGCTGCGCAACCCGGCGACCTTTCTGCCGCTGGTGCAGGAGAAATCGCCCGAACGCAGCATGGATGAAATCCTTGGCGGGCGCGATCCGCGCACGCTGTTGTGGTCCGACATGATCCGTTCGGTGCGCGATGCGGCACCCGATGTGCCGATCACCATCTGGTGCAACGAAGATACGCCGCTCACATGGGCCCAGATCATCCGCGAAATGGCGGGGCTCGAGCATGGCGACAAGATCATCGGCGGGTTCGATCTGCTCAAGACGATCATGAGCAAGGAAGGCATGAATCGCTTTCGTACCTATCTGCACGAACACCCCCAGATGACCGAGATGCAAAAGCGCCGCGTGATTGCGGCGTTCCTCGACAAATTCGCTCTGGAAGATGAGTTGGAAGAAGAACTCGACATCCCCGGCTGGACCGAAGAACTGGTCGAGCAGATGACCGAGATCTATGACGAGGATGTTTTCGCAATAGAACGCATTCCCGGCGTGCAGTTCATCTCTCCCTAACCCAGAAATACCTTGCAAGCGGGCGATCCGGCTTGTCATATCGCCATGTCATGACACGGCTTTTTCTTCAGATTTACCTTGCGCTTGCCTTGGCTCTCATTGCGGGCACGGCGCAGGCGCGCAATGTGGTTGTCTTCGCCGCTGCCAGCCTCAAGAACGTGCTCGACGACGCGGTGGGCGACTTTGAGGCGCAAACGGGAACGGGCGTCGCGCTCTCTTATGCGGGCAGTTCGGCTCTGGCACGCCAGATTCAGCAGGGGGCACCGGCGGATATCTTCATCTCGGCCAACATGCTCTGGATGGACGCGCTGGAACAGACCGGCCTGATCCGACCCGCAAGCCGTGTGATCATCGCCGGCAACAGTTTGGTGCTGATTTCGCAAACCGACAGCCCGCTTGAACTGTCCTCGGACGCCTTGCGCGCAGCCCTCGGCTCCGAAGGCCGGATCGCCATGGCGCTGGTGGATGCGGTTCCGGCAGGGATCTACGGCAAGGCGGCTTTTGAAACGCTGGGGCTTTGGGAAGATCTCGCGCCTTCGGTCGTGCAGACCGACAATGTGCGTGCGGCCCTGCGCCTTGTGGCCCTGGGCGAGGCGCAACTGGGCGTCGCCTATACCACGGATGCCATGATCGAAAGCCAGGTCCATGTTGCGGCCCGGTTTCCCGAGGGCACGCATCCGGCAATCCTCTACCCGGCCGCCATCACCTCCGAAAGCACGCATGAGGCCGCCCCTGCCCTGCTCGACTTCCTTCTGAGCGCACGGGCCCGCGCCATATTCGCCGACTATGGCTTTACCATAGTCCGGCAATGACCGGTTGGCTGGGCCCCGAGGAATGGCAGGCCGTTGCGCTGTCCATTCAGGTGTCTTTCTGGGCGACCCTGCTCAGCCTGCCCTTCGGCATCGCGGTCGCCTATGCGCTGGCCCGCTGGGAGTTTCGCGGCAAGCAATTGCTGAACATGGCCGTGCATTTGCCGCTGATCCTGCCCCCGGTTGTCACGGGTTATCTGCTGTTGCTCTCATTCGGGCGGCGCGGCCCGATCGGCGGCTGGCTCGAAGAGACATTCGGCCTTGTGCTGGCATTTCGCTGGACCGGCGCGGCACTGGCGGCGGCCATCATGGCCTTTCCGCTGATGGTGCGCGCTATCCGGCTGGCGATCGAGGCGGTCGACCCCCGCCTTGAAGAGGCCGCCGCCACCCTCGGGGCCTCGCGCATCCGGGTCTTCGTGACCATCACCATGCCGCTGATCATGCCCGGATTGATCGCGGGCGCACTTTTGGCTTTTGCCAAGGCCATCGGTGAATTCGGTGCCACCATCACCTTCGTGTCCAACATCCCCGGCCAGACCCAGACCATTCCCTCGGCCATCTATGCCTTCCTGCAGATTCCGGGCGGTGAAAGCGGCGCGATGCGGCTGGTGATTGTCTCCATCTGCATCGCCATGGCCGCGCTGCTGGCCTCCGAGGCGCTGGCCCGGCGTGCCCAGCGCCGTGCCACCGGTCGGGACGAAAGCGCATGAGCCTTTCGGTCGATCTCTCTCACAGCTTCGGTGGCTTTGATCTCAACGTCGCCTTCGAGGCCCCGGACGGCATCACCGTTCTGTTCGGCCGCTCGGGCACCGGCAAAACCACTGTGATCAACGCCGTTGCCGGTCTGTTGCGGCCCGACCACGCGCGGATTTCGCTGAATGGAGATATGCTCCACGACAGCGCCGCGCGCCGCTTTGTGCCTGTGCACAAGCGCCGCCTTGGCTATGTCTTTCAGGAGGCGCGGCTGTTTCCACATCTCAATGTCGCTCAGAACCTCGCCTATGGTCAGAAATACGCGCCCGCCGATGCCAGGGGACCGGGGCGCGACGAGGTCGCCGACCTGCTGGGGATCGGTCATCTGATGGAGCGCGCGCCGAACGCCTTGTCGGGGGGCGAAAAGCAACGCGTCGCCATTGGCCGCGCGCTCCTGACCCGACCCCGGATGCTGCTGATGGACGAACCGCTGGCCGCGCTCGATGCCGCGCGCAAGGCCGATATCCTGCCCTATCTCGAACGGCTGCGCGATCAGCTTGGCCTGCCCATCCTCTATGTCAGCCATTCGGTTGCCGAAGTGGCGCGTCTGGCCACCACGCTTGTGGTCCTCGAAGAGGGGCGCGTCGCCCGTTCAGGCCCCGCCGAAGCGATGCTGTCGGACCCCGACATGGTGCGCCAGATCGGTGTGCGCGAAGCAGGGGCGGTTCTGTCCGCACGGGTGGTCAGCCATCACGACGACGGCCTGACCGAGCTTGAAGCCTCGGGCGGTCGCCTGTTCTTGCCACGCACGCAGACCGAACCGGGCACCGCCACCCGGGTGCGCATTCTCGCACAGGACGTGATCCTGTCGAAATCGCCCCCCGTGGGACTGTCCGCGCTCAATATCCTGCCGGTCAAGGTGGTTGCCCTGCGCGAGGGCGTCGGTCCGGGCGTGATCGTTCAGCTGACCTGTGGCACCGACAAGCTGCTGGCGCGCATCACCCGACGCTCGGCCGAGGCGCTCTCGATCGCCCCCGGCGACGACGCGTTCGCAATTGTCAAAACCGTCTCCATCGCCCGCGTGGATATCGGCGCGGGTTAACCGTCAGCGCCGGCGCGGGAACCGGCGCACGTCACGTTCGGTCACGATCATGTCCAGCGGCTGGTCGGTCGCTTCCAGCGGCAAGGCCTCGCCCTCCTGACCCGCATAGGCAAACCCGATCGCCAGCGTTCCTCGCCGGGCGCGCAACATCTCAAGCGTGCGGTCATAAAACCCGCCGCCATAGCCCAGCCTGTTGCCCTGCGCGTCAAAAGCCACAAGCGGCAAGATCAGAATTTCCGGCTCAAAGAACGCATCCACCTCGGGGATCAGCGCCCCGAACGGACCTTCCTTCATCGCGCAGTCCGGCTCCCAGCGCGAAAACAGCAGCGCCAGACCTGCGCCCTGAATGACCGGCACCCCCACAGGCCCATAGGCCGCGGCCTCTGCCATGGCGGGCAAGGGGTCGATCTCGGTGCGGATCGGCATATAGCCCGAGATCGGCACGCCGCGATGACCCGCAAGAACCTCGGACAGCAAGCCGGCCGCCCCCGGCCCCGCCGCGGCATGCGCCGCCTTGCGCCGGGCAAACCCGGCCTTGCGCGCATCCGCTTTCAGGATGGCCAGATCGCTCACAACAGGATCGCCGCCGCAAGCCCGAGAAAGGCGAAAAAGCCGACCACATCGGTCACCGTCGTCACGAATGCACCCGAGGCCAGCGCCGGGTCGATCCCGAGGCGATCCAGCAGCACCGGGATCACGGTGCCGGCAAACCCGGCAACAACCAGATTGATCACCATGGCCGCTGCGATCACATATCCCAGCACCAGAGAGCCGAACCAGATATACCCGACGATCCCCATCACCAGCGCAAAGACCAAACCATTGATCAGCCCCACCAGCACTTCGCGCCGGATCACCCGCCAGACATTCGACCCGGTCAGATCCTTGGTCGCAATCGCGCGCACCGCCACGGTCAGAGACTGTGTCCCCGCATTGCCCCCCATCGACGCCACGATCGGCATCAAGACCGCAAGCGCCACGATCTGCGCCAGCGCCACCTCGAACTGTGCAATCACCAAAGAAGCCAGAATGGCCGTCGCAAGGTTCACGAACAGCCATGGAAAGCGCCGCTTGGTGGTCTCGATCACACGGTCCGACAATGAGCTTTCCTCGCCCACACCGGCCAGACGCAGAATGTCTTCCTCATGCTCTTCATCCAGAACGGTCATCGCGTCGTCGATGGTGATCACCCCGACCAGCCGCCCCTCTTCGTCCACGACCGGCGCCGAGATCAGGTGATACTGGTTGAACGCGTAAGCCACTTCGCTTTCGGCCTGCGTAGCCGGAATGGCGCGAAACGTGTCTTCGGTCAGATCCAGCAAAGGCACTTCGCGGCGCGAGCGCATCAGCTTGCCCAATGTGACATTGCCCACCGGGTGCAGACGCGGATCAACCAGAACCAGATGATAGAACTGCTCGGGCAGGTTGTCGGACGCACGCAGATGATCAATCGCCTCGCCCACGGTCCAGTGTTCCGGTGCCATGGCAACTTCGCGCTGCATGAGTCGCCCGGCCGAATAGATCGGATAGGCCAGCGCCTGTTCCACCGCGACCCGGTCCGCATCCTCAAGCGCATCAAGGATCGCCTCCTGCTGAGGCTCGGTCAGATCCTCGACCAGATCGACGACATCGTCGCTTTCCATCTCGCGCACGGCATCGGCCAGAACCTGCGGACGCAGAACCGAAATCACCTCTTCGCGGATGCTCTCATCCAGTTCCGACAGGATCTCACCGTCAAACTCGCGGTCATAAAGCCGGATCAGCCGCGCCCGGTCACCGCTGTTGAACTGCTCCAGCATGTCGGCGATATCGGCCGCATGCAAAGGCTCCATAAGTTCGGTCAGCAGGACCTGATCATCGGCCTCGACCGAGGCCAGGATGGCGTTTATGGACTTGCGATCCAGCGTATAGGCAGACTCGTCCCCTGCGATTTCCGCGTCTGTGATGAAATCGTCTGAACTCATATCCGCCCCCTTTGAGCAGCACATCTTCAAGGCAATCAGGCTAAAAGAAGGTGCTGTTGGAAAACAATGATAATGGGCCGATTTACCCCTGCCAGCGCCCGGGCTAATCTGTTGGTCGCCCTGACGCAAGCAGGGTTGCACAAAAAACAGGAGCGCGACACCCCTGGCTTTGACCGTTATCCTGACCGGGCAGGTTCTGTCCTTTCGTGGCTCTCCCTTTGACGGCGATCCGGCGCAGGCCACCCGTCTGGACGAGGCGATCGCGCTAGGCGACGGTCGGGTCGTGGCCCTGGGATCGCTCAGCGATCTTCGTGCTCAATTCCCCGATGCGCCCATCGAACATCACGGCGCGCGCGTGCTGATGGCGGGGTTCGTGGATGCCCATGTCCACTATCCTCAGACCGCGATCATCGCCAGTTGGGGCAAGCGCCTGATCGATTGGCTCAATACCTATACTTTCCCCGAAGAAACGCGATTTTCCGATCCCCGCTATGCCGCCGAAATCGCCACGCGCTATCTTGATGTAACGGTGAAAGAAGGCACCACAACCATCTGTTCATATTGCACAATCCATCCCCAAAGCGTGGATGCGATCATGACCGCCGCACAGGCGCGTGGCCAGCGCATCATCGCCGGGAAAACCTGCATGGACCGCAACGCCCCCGAGGGGCTGCGCGACACCGCCCAATCGGCCTATGACGACAGCCGCGCCCTGCTGCAGCGCTGGCACGGCACCGACCGGCTGTCCTATGCCATCACACCGCGCTTTTCGCCCACCTCGACACCTGAACAGCTCGACGCACTTGGCGCGCTCTGGGCCGAGCATCCCGAGTGCCTGATGCAAACCCATCTGAGCGAGCAGACCGACGAAATCGCCTGGGTCAAGACGCTCTATCCCCAGGCGCGGGACTATCTGGATACCTACGAAGCGCATGGCCTGCTTGGGGCCAACGGGCTTTATGGCCATGCGATCCATCTTGAACCGCGCGAACGCGACCGCCTGCGCGAGGTTGGCGGTGCGCTGATCCATTGCCCGACCTCCAACAGCTTCATCGGCTCGGGGCTGTTCGACATGGCCGCCCGCATGGCCGAGGGCCAGCGCGTGGGGCTGGCCACGGACACCGGGGGCGGGTCATCCTTTTCGATGCTGCGCACGATGGCGGCGGCCTATGAAATCGGCCAGCTCAGCGGAACGGCGCTGCATCCTGCCCAGCTTTTGTGGCTGGCGACCTGCGGATCGGCCCGTGCCCTGCGCTTGGGTGACAGGATCGGCAACCTGGCACCGGGCATGGAGGCCGATCTGATCGCGCTTGACCTTGCCTCGACCCCGGCGATCTCCCAGCGCGCGTCGCGCGCCGATGACATCTGGGAGGCGCTATTTCCCACGATCATGATGGGCGATGACCGCGCAATTGCTCAGGTGTGGATTGCGGGGCGCGCGCAGGTCAGCACCCCGGACGCCCCAGCACCATGACCCAAAGCGCACCCTCGGCACGTGCAAGCCCGATTTCGCTGGCCCGCCGGTCCAGCATGTTGCGCCGGTGCCCGCGCGAGTTGACCCAGCTTTCCATCACCGCCTGCTGCGTGCGCTGCCCCTTGGCGATGTTTTCCGCAATGAAGCAAAAGCCGTATCCCACGCGCCGCGCTCGATCCGACAGGGTCGATCCGTCGCTTCCCCTATGCGAGAAGAACCCCCGTGCCGCCATGTCGCGCGCATGAATTTCAGCGACGCGTTGCAGCCTTGTGGAATAGGTAAGCGCTGCGCGATCGGCATCGGCCCGCAGGGCGTTCACCGCCGATAAAATCGTCGCATCAGCCGCGGCCCCAGAGGCGGAGCACAGCAAGAACATCGCTGAAAGTACCGCATATAACCGGTTGAAAGACATCGCTAAACTCCTTCCGAAAGCCTGGCGGCAAGACGGTTCTGCTGTGCAATGACAGCAGGCAGATCCAGCGTCACGATCTGCCCGTCCCGCACGACCTGTCTGCCTTCGACAATCAGATGGTGCACCCGTGTCGGCCCGGCCAGAAGCAGGGCGGCGGGATCCCAGCTACCTGCGGACTGAAGGCCCGAAACATCCCACAGCGCAAGATCGGCGCGTTTGCCCACGGCGATCTGGCCGCAATCGGGACGGCCCAGAACCTCGGCCCCGCCGCGGGTGGCGATCTCCAATGCTTCGCGCGCGCTCATGGCATCGGCCCCCTTGGCGACCCGTTGCAACAGCATGGCCTGACGCGCCTCCAGCACCAGGTTTCCCGCGTCATTGCTGGCGGATCCGTCAACGCCAAGGCCGACAGGCACGCCCGCATCGCGCATCGCGCGCAACGGCGCGATACCGCTGCCCAATCGACAGTTCGAACAGGGACAATGCGCAACACCTGTTCTGCTTTTGGCAAACAGATCAATCTCCTGGCCGTCCAACTTCACGCAATGGGCATGCCAGACATCCGGCCCGGTCCAGCCAAGATCCTCGGCATATTGCCCCGGCCTGCAGCCGAATTTCGCCTCGGAATAGGCGATATCCTCGTCGTTTTCGGCCAGGTGAGTGTGCATCATCACGCCCTTGTCGCGCGCCAGAATGGCCGCGTCGCGCATCAGGTCACGACTGACCGAAAACGGCGAGCACGGGGCCACGCCCACGCGCAGCATCGCGCCCTCGCAAGGGTCGTGAAACGCGTCGATCACCCGGATCATATCGTCAAGAATGGCCGCTTCGGCCTCGACCAGCGCATCCGGAGGAAGGCCGCCCGCGCTCTCTCCGATACTCATGGCCCCGCGTGTGGGCTGAAAGCGCAAACCGACCTCGCCAGCCGCTGCAATCGTGTCATCCAGCCGCGCGCCATTTGGAAAAAGATAGAGATGGTCAGAGCTTAGCGTGCATCCTGAAAGTGCCAGCTCGGCCAGGCCGATCTGCGCCGAGACAAACATTTCCTCGGGCCCAAAGCGCGCCCAGATGGGATAAAGCGTCTGTAACCAACCGAAAAGCAAAGCATCCTGCCCCCCCGGAACGGCGCGGGTGAGCGTCTGGTAGAGATGGTGATGGGTGTTGACCAGACCCGGCGTCACCACAAGGCGGGCAGCATGGATCACCTCGGCCCCCGCCGGATCAAGCGCGACGCCGATCTCGGTGATCACGCCGCCCGATATGCGGATATCGGCACCGCTCAGCTCGCGGCGCTGATCATCCATCGTCAGGATGTTTTGTGCGTTTTGTACAAGGATATCAGCCATGGATGTGCGTTTCGTACCCCCAAAACCTGACCCTAGCCCGCCGGACCCCGCAGGCCAAGTCAGCCCGCGAAGGGACTCAGCCGTTTCAGCGCGCTTGCGTGGATGTCGGCATTGGCCGCGGCAAGAACCTGCCCGCCCTGATGCACCGCGCCGCCGCGCCAGTCTGTCACGATCCCGCCCGCCGCCTCGATCACCGCAAGGGGGCCCTGGATGTCATAAGCGTTCAGACCGGCCTCGATCACCAGGTCAATCTGCCCGGCCGCCAGCAACGCATAGGCGTAACAATCCATCCCATAGCGCACGAGCTGCACCGCGTTTCCGACCGCCTCGAACCCGGCACGATCCTGCGAACGGCCGACTTCGGGGAAGGTGGTGAACAGGATCGCCGCCCCCAGATCGCGCGCCGCGCGGGTCTGCAGCCGGCTCAACCCCGCAGGACCCCGGCAAAAGGCACCTCCGGCATTGCCCCAGAATCGCTCCTGAATATAGGGCTGGTCGATCATGCCCAGATCCGGCCCCTGCCCCTCAGGGCCCACCGCGATCAGAACGCCCCATGTGGGCGTGCCGCTGATAAAGCCGCGCGTGCCATCGATGGGGTCAAGCACCCACAGGCGCCCCGAGTCCCCGCGGGATTGGCCGAACTCTTCGCCCCAGATGCCATCCTGGGGGCGGTGGCGGGCCAGAACGGCGCGCATCGCCTCCTCGGCGGCGCGGTCGGCCTGCGTCACCGGATCGAACCCGGCGGCATCCTTGTTGTCAGCACTCAGATCATGCGCGCGAAAATACGGCAGAATGACTGCGCGCGCCGCGTCGGCCATCGCATGAGCAACATCGAGATCAGAGAGAGGTTGGTCTGTCATGGCACCCGATGTGCCAGTTCAGACCAAAGCGTGCAAGCCGCGGCTTGCGCCCGGCTATGCACGCGAGACAGGATTTTAGGCGACGTCGCTGAGTACGCGGGCCAGTTCGAACAGCCGTTTGCGCTGATTTTCGGGAATGGCATAGTAGGAGCGCACGAGATCAAGCGCCTCTTTATCGCCCAGGAGATCGGCGGGAACACCGTTGATGCCGGCACCGTTCTGGACCTCATCCTCCAGACCTTCGAAAAAGAAGCTGACCGGCACATCAAGCGCGTCGGAAATATCCCAGAGGCGAGACGCGCTGACACGATTCGCTCCGGTTTCGTACTTCTGGATTTGCTGGAATTTTATTCCGACTTTTTCGGCGAGCTGCTGTTGCGTCATTCCGATCAACCAGCGCCGATGCCGCACACGTTTTCCGACGTGAACGTCCACAGGGTGAGCCATAATTTACCTCCGTCACAAGCATCTTGATTGAACCGGACGTACTATGGTCTTTTGATCAGTGGCCTGATCAAAGGGGGCCGGCTCTTACACATTCACACACATCGTCCAGGCCGTGCTCACAAGCCGGGTCGACATGGCAAAGTGTAGTCCTACTTCTTGGTTGAGCACAAGGTTTATGATTCACCAGTAGCGAGTATTTTGACGGATTGGTTAACGAAAAGTTAACAGAATCAACAAAGCTGACGTTGGGTCAACATGACGCAGCCAACCCGGTTCCGGCCCTGCGTTGTCGCAGCGTCATCCTGGGTTTGTGAGGCTGGACTTTGCCTTCACTTTACCGGCTAACTATTGGCAAACAGGGACATTGACATGCTTGCATACCATATTGCCAAAGCCGGGGATGCACCGGCCCTCACCGACATTCCCACCCCCGAACCCGGGCCGGGTCAGGTCCGGCTGACCATCCGCGCCTGCGGGTTGAATTTTGCCGATCTTTTGATGCAGTCGGGCACCTATCAGGACACGCCCGAGGCTCCGTTCACGCTGGGCATGGAGGTTGCCGGCGAGATCAACGCCCTGGGAGATTCGGTCCCGGGCCTCCAGGTCGGCGACCGGGTGGCGGTCTTTGGTGGCGGCGGAGGCCTGGCCGAACAGGGCGTCTATGACGCGACCCGGGTGGTCCGACTGCCCGATGCCATGAGCTTTGAACATGCGGCGGCCTTCCAGATCGCCTATGGCACAAGCCATGTGGCGCTGGAGTATCGCGCCGGGCTGAAGGCGGGCGAGACCCTTGTGGTTCTGGGGGCCGCAGGCGGCGTCGGCCTCACGGCGGTTGAGATCGGCAAGCTCATGGGCGCGCGGGTGATTGCGGTGGCGCGCGGCACCGACAAGCTGGAGGTGGCGCGCAAGGCCGGTGCGGATCATGTGATCGACGGCGACACCGATGATCTGCGCGGCGCGATCAAGGCGCTTGGCGGGGCCGATGTGGTCTATGACCCGGTGGGGGGCGATGCGTTCAAGGCGGCCTTTCGCGCCTGCAACCCCGAGGCGCGGATCCTCACCATCGGCTTTGCCAGCGGCGATATCCCGATGATCCCGGCGAACCACCTGCTGGTCAAGAACATCAGCGTGCTGGGATTTTACTGGGGCGGCTACATGGCGTTCAAGCCCGCCGTCATCGTGGACAGTCTGAAAACGCTGACCGGCTGGTACCTGGAGGGCAAGCTGAACCCGCATATCAGCCACAGCCTGCCCCTGAGCGAGGTGGCGCAGGGGATGGAGCTGCTCAGATCGCGCAAATCGACGGGCAAGGTGATCATCACGCCATGAGCCCACGCCCCGTGGCGGCGGGGTGAGGGGTATTTGCAACCAGAAAGAAGCCGGAATCAGGCGCTGAGCTGCATGTCTTCGCCGTTTTTGGCCCGGTTGCGATAGGTCGTGCTGATCAGCTTGTGCAGGGCCTGTGCAACCGGCGTATCGCTGCGGTCGCGATAGAGAATGATGCGGGTTTCGCCCGGATCAGGCAGCAGCCCGCCGTGATCGATCACGCTGGTCTGGCGGGGATAGACGCCCTGAATGACGGCCGTGATGGCGAGATCGGCGCTGACCATGGCTTCGACCGCATTGTCGAGATCGGATTCCACCGCCATGTCCCAGACCGTGTTCGCCCGGTCCAGTCGGCGCAGCACATCGGGGCGGAAGATGCAGTTCGAGCAGAAGGCCACCGGCAGGGGCGTGCGTTTCCAGGCGGTGCCGTCGATGGCCCCGACCCAGACCAGCGGCAGGCGCACCAACACCTCGCCGCCCGGTCCGGCCTGTTCCTCGGTGGTCAGGATGATGTCGCACTGGCCACGCCCGAACATGTTGCGCAGCGCCCGCGTCGGGGCCGAGATCAGGCGCACCTGCATGCGCGGGAAATCCATCGCGAAGCGGCGCAGCACCTGGGGAATATAGGGATAGATGATGTCATGGGGCACGCCCAGCGTGATCTCTCCCTCATATTCGTTGGCCGTCAGCCGCCCCCAGGCCTCGTCATTGAGTTCAAGGATGCGCCGGGCATAGCCCAGGAGCTGTTCGCCCGAGGCCGTCAGGGCGATGCCGCGCCCGCTGCGATCCAGCAGGTCCAGCCCGAGGCTGTCCTCGAGGCGCTTGAGCTGCATGGAGACCGCCGATTGCGTCAGGTGCAGAAAGCCCGCCGCCCGGGTGACACCGCCGCTGTCGGCCACGGCCACGAAGGAGCGCAGCGTGGTGATGTCGAGATTGCGCATATATCACAGACCTTGATTGATTATCTCACAAACATTCGTTTTCCAAATACATCACAGCAGGCCATATACATCAAGGAAATTGATTGACACGCATATCATCATCACGAACTCCGGAAAGGACATACGACATGACCTATATCGCCTCGAGCCGCGCCGCCTTTCACCGCCCCGCGCGGCGCCTGAAGCTGTCGACCATCCTGGCCGCATGGCGGTCGCGTCAGCATCTCAAGGCGCTGGATGCACGCGCCCTGGAGGATATCGGATTGAGCCGCGCGGCCGCACGCGCCGAAGCGCGCCGCCCGATCTGGGATGTGCCGAGCACCTGGAAATACTGATCCGGGCGCAAAAATAGGCCCTGAAAGCCCGGATTGTGTCCTCTCGCAACGGCCTTGCGGAATTTCGCAGGAATTCTTGACTTATTCCCTGTGGAAATCCTTGAAAAAGATGACTCCTCTGCCAATATTTGACCCGAGAGCTTTCGGCGCAGGGCCGGAGGCACAGATATCGTCGCATTATGGAGACCATTAATGGCTGAATTCGACACAATCCGGACAACCGCCGGCGCACAGGCTGCCCAGATTGACGCGGGGCTGCGTGCACATATGAACAAGGTCTACGGCACGATGTCCGTAGGTATGCTTCTCACCTTTGCCGCAGCCTGGGCGATTTCAGGTCTTGCGGTGACCACCGAGCCGACTGCCTATCAGATCGGTGCCAATGAATACCTGACCGGTCTGGGTGTGGCCCTGTATGCCTCGCCGCTGAAATGGCTGGTGATGTTCGCGCCGCTGATCTTCGTCTTCGGCTTCAGCGCGATGATCAACCGCATGTCGGCTGCCACCGCGCAGACCGTGTTTTACGCGTTTGCCGCCGTGATGGGCATCTCGATCAGCTCGATCTTCCTGGTGTTCACCGGATATTCGATCGCGCAGATCTTCCTGATCACCTCGATCGCCTTCGCCGGTCTGTCCCTCTGGGGCTATACCACCCAGAAGGACATCTCGGGCTGGGGATCGTTCCTGATCATGGGTGTGATCGGTCTGGTCGTGGCGATGATCGTCAACCTGTTCCTGCAATCGCCTGCCATGGTCTTTGCGATCTCGGCGATCGGCGTGCTGATCTTTGCCGGTCTGACCGCCTATGACACGCAGCGCATCAAGACCGAATATGTGGCCCATGCCGTCCATGGCGACACGGAATGGCTGGGTAAAGCCGCCATCATGGGCGCGCTGAGCCTCTATCTGAACTTCATCAACATGTTCATGATGCTGCTGCAACTGTTCGGAAATCGCGAATAACACCGCGTTTCATCGCAGCGAAACGACAAAGCCGACCCACCCGGGTCGGCTTTTTTCGGTGTCGGCTTTCTTCGGTGTGCTCGGGCCCCTGCGGCGTCAGCAGACCAGCGGTGTCGCCGTCGCCATCCCCGAGGCCTCACCGTAAAACGGACCGCCCTGCGCGCATCCCGTCAAGAGCCGCGCATTGAGCGTGAAGGCCAAGCTGGCCCCACCCGATACTGGACCGGCCCCGGACGGGCGCAGCACCGCATAGCGTTGGCCGCTGACATCCACGAGGTTCATGCGCAGCGTCTGATCGCCCAGGCGCACCACATCGCCCCCCGCCGACGGTGCGGCGAAGACCTCGCGCAGCTGGCGCTGCGTGCGGCGCGGGTTGGTGGGTGCAACCACCAGCGACGAGGTCAGGCTTTGATAGCCCGTACCGCCTGTGAGTTGTGACCCCGCGCCCTGCTGGCGGGATACGGCGATCGGTTCGCTACCAAGGCCGGTAAAGCCCACGCCCTCGCGTGGACTACAAGCGGCGACGCTACACAGCAGCGCTGCGATGATAAGGGGGTGTTTCAAAACTGTCCTCCTGACGACCCTGATACTCTGAATGTCTGGCTGCCATGAAACGCTACCAAGGCAAGCGGAGTCCAGAGGTAAGGTACAGATCCCGTCATTCATCCCGCATCGCGCCGGGCCGATCCATGCCCCTGACGCCCGCCCATGCGCTTGTCTGCGGCGCACAGAGCCGGGGCGTGATCGCAAAAGAAAAGGGCCACGCGCTGGCGTGGCCCCTGAAACACCAGTCTGAAATCAGACTTACTTGATTTTGCCTTCTTTGTATTCGACATGCTTGCGAACCACCGGGTCATATTTCCGGATCGACATTTTTTCGGTCATGGTGCGCGCGTTCTTCTTGGTCACATAGAAATGGCCAGTGCCAGCGGTCGAGTTCAGGCGGATCTTGATGGTGGTCGGCTTCGCCATGGTCTGTCTCCTGCATCCGAGAGGCGACGCCTGTCGGGGAATTCGTTATGAGCGCCCGCTTTTACCCGCCTTGGGCAGCGAGTCAAGCCGGTTTCGCCGCAAGCCTCACGTCAGTTGGGAAACGGGGCGTGATTCATGTTGGCCGTGATGTCGCGCGTCATGGCCACAATGGCCATGACCTCGCCGTTCTGATCGAAAACCGGCGTCAGGTTCACCGACCAGAGGCGGCCATCGCCATCCTCGGTTTCCCGGGGCAATTCGCAATAGATGTGACGTCCCTGCGACGTCAGTTCCAGCGCCTCTTCCAGCGCGGGTCTCGCGCGCGCGGGCCAGTAGGCGCTCCAGATCGAGTCGCGCACCTCGTGCAGCGCGCCCCCCATCAGCTCATCCAGACCGATCTGATTCACGAACACGATCCGCCCATCCATGGACAGGATCTTCACGCAATCGGATGTGGCCTGAATAAGAGACAACACAAAGGATGGCGCAATAAATCCCAGAATATCAAGGACTTCTTCGTCCCGTCCGGGCGGGACAGGTCTTTCGAGCAACTTAACCTTCACTTGGGCTTCCTCCGCGCGGCTAGCGCAAAGACGCATGATAGCGCCTGCGACAATGTATACCACAATACACCGTCCGCCTATAGTTTTGTTGGTCAGGCTGCGCGGAAGGCCTGTAAGCCGGATTCTGTCTCCACCAGATCGCTCTGGCGGTGGATGACCATTCATCTTGGCCTGGGGTTGCCCCCAGGCCTCTAGCTGCCGACCCGACCCCTCTTGGCTGAAGCGCGCCTAGCGGCGGTATCGGCTTGCGCCGACCTGCCCGCGCGGGGGTCCTATTTGGCATTGCTCCCGGTGGGGCTTGCCGTGCCACTCCTGTTGCCAGTCGCGCGGTGGGCTCTTACCCCACCGTTTCACCCTTACCCGGGCTTGCGCCAGGGCGGTTTGTTTTCTGTGGCGCTATCCGTCGGGTTGCCCCGCCCGGGAGTTACCCGGCACCGTTACTTCATGGAGTCCGGACTTTCCTCGAACCTTGACAGGCCCGCGGCCATCCAGCCTTCCGCGCAGACGCTCAGTTACGCATGCCCCGCCGTCCGGTCAAGGGGCTGTGCCTGCGCCAGTGCCTCAAGGATGGCGTGATCCTCTGGGCTGGCCGGCCCGCTGGCCTGCGGGCGGTGGCGCAGCCGGAAGGCCGCCAGCCGGTCCTCGCACGAAACCGGCGCGCTATAGCCTGCGGCCACAAGCGCTGCCTCCAGATCACCGCCCTGCCCGGCGCGGGCCTTGGGCGTGGGGGCGGCAAGCGACTGCAGGGCCAGCCGCGCCCAGTCAAAACGCGCCCCGGGATCCCCCTTGCGTCCCGGCGCAAGGTCGGAATGGGCGATCACGGCCTCGGGCGGCAGGGCCCAGCGCGACAGGATATCGGCCAGAAGCCGATCCAGAACCGCCATCTGGGCTTCGCTGAAGGGATGGGTGCCACGGTTATCCAACTCGATCCCGATCGAGCGCGAGTTGATATCACTCAGCCCCCGCCACTCCCCTGCCCCGGCATGCCAGGCGCGGTCTTCTTCGCGCACCATCTGCCAGAGCGTTCCGCTGTTCGAGATCAGGTAATGCGCCGACACCTCGGCCTCGGGGTCACACAGCCGGACCAGTGCGGCCTCGGCGGTGTCCATTGCCGTGTAATGCAGCACCACGAATTGCGGGCGCAGCCCATCCCGGCGCGGGCCGAAATTGGGGCTGGGGTGCCAGATCACGGGCGCAGGGCTCAGTTCTGGACAGCCGCGCGGAACGGGGTCGGATCCCAGGCGCAGGCATAGCCGTCACCATCCGGATCAAGCGCCTTGCGATCGCGGCGCGGCCCGCCATTGGCCAGAAAATCAATCTGCGCCTGATCCGACGAGGGATAGGTTGCACAGTTGCGCTGCGAGCGGGCAGCCAGGTTGATGCCGGTGCGCGAATAAAGCCGGGTACCGCGCGGATGGCGCGTTTCCAGCGCATATTGTACGATATTGGGCTGTTCATTGCCGGTGCGCGTGGGCACGGCGGTGGGGGCCACGACCAGGTATTGCGCGCGGTTCTGTTCGATGCGCGCCGCGTCGCTCTGGATGGATTCGCGCTCGGCCACGGCGGCAAAGTCGTTCTCATCCGAGATCCCGGGATTGCCGATGATCTGGGGCGCGGGATTGGAGGGGCTGGCCTGCAGCGGCGCGACGCCCGAATTGGCCTGCGTCTCGCTCAGCGAGGCCGCCGCTTGGATGATCGCGTCCCCCTCGCTCTGCGGTGCCGGGGCGGCCGTTGCGACGGTTGCGACCGGTGCCGCGGCGGGCAGCGCTGTGGGGGCGGCCAGCTGTTCATTCGAAATCGCCGTCGGTGGCGGCAGCGGCGAGACCGCGCGCTGCTGTGACAACGCGGCATCACGCGCGCGCTGCGCCTCAAGAGAGTTGTTGAACCCGACACCTGCCGCGCTGTCGGGGACTTGGGCACATGCACCAAGGATGATCAGCGCCAAGGCTGTAATTGCAAATCTCATCGCTCTGCTGTCCTGCCTTACGGTTTTTTTTGTTTGGGCCGCTTTTACCACCATTTCGCAGGTTTTGCCACAAATCCGGCGGCACGTTCCAGCGCATAGGCCGAATTGAGCAGATCGCCCTCTTCCCAGGGGCGTCCGATCAGTTGCAGACCCAGGGGCAAGCCTTGCGCATCCATGCCGGTGGGCACGGCAATGCCGGGCAATCCGGCAAGGTTCACCGTCACGGTGAACACATCGTTCAGATACATCTGTACCGGATCGGCATCGGTCATCTCACCCAGACCGAAAGCGGCAGAGGGTGTGGCCGGCGTCAGGATCGCGTCGATCCCTTGCGCGAAGACATCGTCAAAGTCTTTCTTGATCAGCGCGCGCACCTTGCGGGCACGGTTGTAATAGGCGTCATAGAACCCCGCTGACAGAACATAGGTTCCGATCATCACCCGGCGCTGCACTTCGGCCCCGAAGCCTTGGGCGCGGGTCTTTTCATACATCTCGGTGATGCCATCGCCCTGGCTCAGCGTCGCGCGGTGGCCATAACGCACCCCGTCATAGCGCGCCAGGTTCGACGAGGCCTCGGCAGGGGCGATCACATAATAGGCAGGCAGCGCATATTTCGTGTGCGGCAACGAGATATCGACGATCTTCGCGCCGGCATCTTCCATCATCTTGCGCCCTTCGGTCCAAAGCGCCTCGATCTCATCGGGCATGCCATCCATGCGGTACTCGCGCGGGATACCGATGGTCTTGCCGCGGATATCCCCGGTCAGGGCCGCTTCGAAATCCGGCACGGGCAGAGCGCTCGAGGTGCTGTCCTTGGGGTCATGGCTGCACATCGCCTCCAGCATGATCGCCGAGTCGCGCACGGTTTTGGTCATCGGCCCCGCCTGATCCAGCGATGAGGCAAAGGCAACGATGCCCCAGCGCGAACAGCGCCCATAGGTCGGCTTGATCCCGGTGATGCCGGTAAAGGCCGCAGGCTGGCGGATCGAACCGCCGGTATCGGTGCCGGTGGCCGCCAGGCACAGATCCGCCGACACGGCCGAGGCCGACCCTCCCGAAGACCCGCCGGGCGTCAGCGGCGTGTCGTCATTGTCGCGCCGCCAGGGGCTTATCGCATTGCCATAGACCGAGGTTTCATTGGACGAGCCCATGGCGAATTCATCCATGTTCAGCTTGCCCAGCATCACCGCGCCCGCATCCATCAGGTTCTGGCTGACGGTGGATTCATATTCGGGCCGGAAGCCTTCTAGAATGGCGCTTGCCGCCTGGCTGGGCACGCCCTTGGTGCAAAACAGATCCTTGATGCCAATCGGCAGACCACACATGGCCGGCGCATTGCCTGCCTTGATGCGCTCATCGGCGGCCCTGGCGCGTTCCATCGCGATCTCGGGCGTCTTGTGCACGAAGGCATTGAGCGCATCCGCGGCGTCGATCGCGCCCAGGCAGGCCTCGGTCAGCTCGACCGAGGTCGTCTCGCCCTTGCGCAGGGCATCGCGGGCCTCGGCCAGCGTGAGTTTGTTCAGATCAGACATGGCTCACTCCACCACTTTGGGCACGGCGAAAAACCCTTCGCGTGCATCCGGCGCATTGGACAGGATCTTGTCCTGCTGGTTGCCGTCCGTGACGATATCCTCGCGCCGCTTCAGGCGCATGGGCGTGACCGAGACCATGGGCTCGACCCCGTCGACATCGACCTCGCTCAGTTGCTCGATAAAGCCCAGAATGGTGTTGAATTCCTGCGCGAGCGCGGGAAGCTGGTCTTCCTCTACCCGGATGCGGGCGAGCTTGGCGACTTTCGCCGCGGTGCTGGTGTCGATGGACATGTGTCTGGCCTCTGATAACAAGGATCGCCCGCATGTAACGCGGGGGCGCGGCGATGCCAAGCCGTTGCCCGCGCTTGGACGCGTCCTTGCACGATTTTCGCGCGAAATTCCCAAACCCCCTGCCCGTTTCTGGGCGCGCGGACAGCGCAAACCCCGCCAATGCGCCCGAGTATGGAATACCCCACTCTCGCTCCGGCCACACACGCGGTAAGGTCCGCTATCAGCACAGCGGTGTCTCACGCCGTCAGCTTGCCCTGATCGCGCACCCTCAAAAGGAGGTCTTCCATGAAAGTGACTGTTTCCAAGGCGCGTCTGGGCCTGACGAGCGCCGCCCTCGCCGTGGCGCTCACCGCCTGCGTGCCGATCCCGGTGCCACAGCGCAACTATGTGCCCAACTCGGCCGATGTCACCGTATCCAAAGGCAGCAACGTCTGTTCGTTGTTTGGCACCTTTGCGCGGGGCGTTGTGAAGACAGGCAACGCGACAATCGACACTTACCTGCGCACCGAGAACGCCGACAGCGCACAGGCCTACGCGGTCTATCAAGTGGCCGTGATGGAAGAGGTCACCAATGGCCGCTTCTCGGATGTCTCGCTGGTGGCCTCCCGGATCACCCTGACCGAAAAGAACCGCACGCTGACCGCACGGTTGGAAGACAAAAGCGTCAAGCAGGACGGCAAATTCCGCTACACACGGTTCAGACTGCGCTTTCCGGCCCCCTCCGGCCTTGCCGAGACGCTGACCGTCAGCTCCCGCGCAGGTGCTATTCGCATCAGTGGCCAGTCGCTGCCCGCCTCTACGGTGCGCTATGATCTCAAAGAGACCCCCGAGGTGTATATCTTCCCCTGCATCCCCGCCTGACGCGGCCTAACGCACGCGCGGGCCGCCTTCTTGCAACAGA
This sequence comes from Aestuariivita sp., assembly GCF_049276915.1. NCBI lineage: Bacteria > Pseudomonadati > Pseudomonadota > Alphaproteobacteria > Rhodobacterales > Paracoccaceae > Aestuariivita > Aestuariivita sp. The sequence continues at coordinate 20,956 of NZ_JBASXK010000123.1, forward strand.
CCGCGCAACGCCGCACAGTCTGGCCGACCCCCATCGGCAAGGCAGAGCACATGAAACTCACCCTCCACCATATCAATCTCGCCACCGAAAAGGTCGCGGAAATGGACGCGTTCAAGGCAGATCTGGCGGCAAGCGGCGTACCTTGTTCGGATTGGGGTCACATGGAGGGCTAGCCCCCTTGCCGCGCCCGGTGCCGCAAGAACACCTCGATCATCCAGCCCAGCATGATCGCGTTCAGAATATGCCAGCCGAAATGCGTTCCCATCGGGATCAGCGCGCACAAGGGCTCATCCAGCGTGCGCGCAGCCAGCGAGGCGATCAGGATCAGCGCCCCGATCACGAAGCCGCGCGCCAGGGCGGGCTCTCTCCTGCGCAGCAACACCGCATAGATCAGGATCAGCAGCGGCACAGGCGCATATCCGGCCGACGCGCCAATCGGCAAAAGCTGAAACACCGGCACGGTCAGTGCCGCATAGGGAAAGAACAAGGCCGTCAGCCCCAACGCGCCCCATGTGCCAAACCCCCAGACATCGCGGTTGATCGCAAAGATATAGACCAGGATGAACCCAAGGATCGGCACCACATCGGCGATTGCCGACCAGACCTGTGCATGGGTGTGAAACAGATAGCTCCCCAGCCCGATCATCCCCAGGATCACCGCAAGCAGCCGCGCCAGGGGCAGACCCGCCGAGCGATGCCACATGACCACGGCGGCCAGCAAGAACGCCGCATTGGTCACCGCATTCACCGGCTCGGCCCAATAGCCTGCGTCGATACGTTCGCAATAGGCATCAATCGCGCGTGTCAATTCCATGGATTTTTGCCATCCTCATGCTAGCGTGTCGCTCATAGATAGGGAGAGAACCATGAAAATCATCTGGCTGGGTCACGGCAGTTTCCGTTTTGAGATCGCAGGGCAAACGCTGCTTCTGGATCCCTGGCTGACGGGCAATCCGGTGCTGCCCGAAGATCAGCACGACGCCGCCATCGACGGGGCCACCCATATCCTGCTCACCCACACGCATTTCGACCATGTGGTCGATGTGGTTCCGCTTGCGCGCAAGCTCTCCATCCCGGCGGTGGGGCAGTACGACATCATGAGCCACTGGGCCGAAGCCGAAAGCATCGAGACCGTGGGGTTCAACAAGGGCGGCACGGTTGATCTGGGCGGCGTGAAGGTGGCGATGGTGCCGGCCTCGCATTCCTCGACATTCGCCACCCGGGACGGGCTGCGCACGGGCGGCTCGGAAGTCGGCTTCATGATCATGGGCGAAGGCCACACGATCTATGCCAGCGGAGACACCGCGATCATGGCCGACATGTCCTGGATGGGCGATTACTTCAAACCCGATATCGGCATCCTGTCGGCGGGCGGGCATTTCACCATGGACATGGCGCAGGCCGCCTATGCCGCGAAAACCTATTTCGATTTCAAGACGGTGATCCCCTGCCATTACGGCACCTTCCCGATCCTTGAACAGAGCGCGGATGCGTTGCGCGCGGGCCTGCCCGGCGTGAGCGTGATCGAACCGCAGGTGATGCACGCAATCGAGGTCTGAGCACATGCCAGCCCTGTCCCCCTCGCCCGAGCTGGAAGCCATCGCCCGGCGCTGGCTGCACGCCTATTCGGTGGGCGACAAGGACACCGTCATCAATCTGCTGTCGGATGATCCGCTGCTCAGCTATGTCGGCTCGGCCCCCGACGAGGTGCTGCGCGACAAGGTCATGCGGCGCGGGTTTGCCAGCATGATGGACACGACGCCGAAATTCGAATGGGTCGTGGTCGAATGCCACAGTGTCGCCAGCGAAAGCATCGGCTGGGTCGAACTGCACCTGGATACCTCGGTCGCGGCCACCGGAATGAGCGTCCGACACCGCGCCGTCATGATCTTTCATCTGGAAAAGGGCGTCTGGAAGATCGTGCATGGCCACACCTCCACCCCGGTCCCGAACATTCAGGCGCTGGGCTATGAGATCGACCGGTTCGATGATCTGATCGAGGCCACGCAGGCCACCGACTTCGCCCAGACCGGCATCGCCACGATCATGTTCACCGATATCGCCGACAGCACCACCATCGCCGAAACCATCGGCGATGCGCGCTGGTCGCGCGCGGTCAACGCACATGTGCGCGCCGTGCAGGGCATCATCGAAGACCATGGCGGCACGCTGGTCAAATCCCTGGGCGACGGGACGATGTCCTCCTTTCCCTCGGCACGCGCGGCGCTGTCCTGCGCCATCGCCCTGCAACGGGCGATGGGTGATGACATCTCGGAACCCCACCTGATGATCCGCATCGGCCTGCATACCGGCGATCTGATCGAACAGGACGGCGATATGTTCGGCACCGTGGTCAACAAGGCCGCCCGCATCGCCGCCATCGCCAATCCCGGTGACATCCGCCTCAGCGATGCCACCCGCATCATGGTGGGCAGCGGGGAATTCATCTTTGCCGATCCCATCGCCACCCCCATCAAGGGCCTTGAGGGCGAACATACCCTTCACCGGCTGGACTGGCGCGCGTGATCCGCCCCTCGCCCGAGATCGAAGCCATCATGCGCCGCTGGACGGAACAGATCCGCCGGCACAATGTCGACGATCTGCCCCATTACCTGTCGTCCTCGGACGCGCTTGTCTACGTCGGCACCAGCGACGGCGAACTCTGGCGCGGAAAGCTGGTGCGCGACGGCATTTCGGCGCATATGGCCGAAGTGCCCGATTTCACCGAAGACGAGATCGAGATCGAAGCCTTCGAAAACGGCGAAACCGGCTGGGCCACCTATCGCAGCCGCTTTTCGTTTCCCGCCACCGGCGCGCAAGGCATTCACCGGGTCACGGCCGTCTTCGTGCTGGAGAAGGGCAGTTGGAAGATGATCCAGCATCACATCAGCCAGCCCGATTCCAACATTGAGAAGATGGGGGTCGAACACAGCGCCATTCAGGCGCTGGTCGAGGCCGCGCAACAGGGATTCTCGCTGGGCCAGCGCGAGGGGCTGGCCTCGGTCATGTTCACCGATATCGTGGAGTCCTCGACCCTGGCCTCGGCCATGGGCGACCGCGCATGGTCCTCCCTGATCAGCCGCCATTTCGCCACCCTGCGCCAGATCATCGAAACCCATGACGGCCAGTTCGTCAAATCTCTGGGCGACGGCACGATGTCGTGCTTTTCATCCGCCCGCCAGGCGCTGAGTGCGGCCCGCGCGATCCAGACCATGCTGGCCCAAGAGCCCACCGAACCGCATCTGAGCACCCGCATCGGCCTGCATACCGGCGATGTGGTGCAATCGGATGACGATTTCTTCGGCACCGTGGTCAACAAGGCCGCCCGCATCACCGCCCTGGCAGGTCCGGGCGAAATCGCCGTGTCCGACGTCACCCGCGCGATGATCGGCGTGCTGCCCGATTTCACCTTCTCGGACGCTGCGCCGGCGACGCTGAAGGGTCTTGAGGGCACACATCTGATCCATCGGCTGGACTAGCGCAGCTGATCGGATGCGCGGCGCGCGTATGTACAGGATGTGTACAGGGTGTGTACGCAGATCATACAGCCGTTTTCAGCGCCTGAGCCCTGCAAAGAACGCCTTGAGCAAGACGTCCGACTCCTCTGCCCCGATCCCGTCATAGACCTCGGGCACATGATGCGCCTGCGGATGCGAGAACACCCGCGCGCCATGTGCCACCCCGCCGGATTTCGGATCCGACGCCCCGTAATAGACCCGCCCGATCCGCGCCGCCGCGATGGCTGCGGCACACATCGCGCAGGGCTCCAGCGTGACATAGAGATCATGGCCCACCAGCCGTTCGGAACCGGCCCGCGCGCAGCCCTCGCGGATCACCAGCACCTCGGCATGGGCGGTCGGATCGCATAATTCGCGCGTGCGATTGCCCGCCGCCGCGACAATCTCGCCCGAGGGCGAGACCAGCACGGCCCCCACGGGAACCTCGCCGCGATCCGCGGCGGCCCGCGCTTGCTCAAGTGCCTGATTCATATGGGATTTGAAGACCATGCCCCATCCTGCCCGCCAATCGGCGCTTTCGCAAGCCGCGCACATGCGCTAAGCGATCTTCATGACTGATCCCACTCCTCCCGGCGACCGCATCGCCAAGGTTCTGGCCCGTGCGGGCCTTGCATCGCGCCGCGAGGCCGAGCGGATGATCGCTGCCGGTCGCGTCAGCGTGAATGGCAAGGTCATCGACAGCCCCGCGTTGAACGTGACCGAGGCAGATCGCATCTCGGTGGATGGCAAGGCCATTGCCGAGGCCGAACCTGCCCGGCTCTGGCTTTATCACAAGCCCCAGGGCCTTGTGACCAGCGCGCGTGACGACAAGGGGCGCGCCACGGTCTTTGACAGCCTGCCCGAAGACATGCCGCGGGTGATGAGCGTCGGCCGGCTTGACCTGAACTCGGAAGGCCTTTTGCTTCTCACCAATGACGGTGCCATCAAGCGCAAACTGGAACTCCCCTCGACCGGCTGGCTGCGGCGGTATCGCGTGCGCATCAATGGCCGCCCAAGCGAGGCGGATTTCGCGCCCCTGCGCAAAGGACTGACCGTGGGAGAAGACAGGTTCCAGCCCATGCAGGTGACGCTGGATCGCCAGCAGGGCGCAAACGCCTGGCTCACGATCGGCTTGCGCGAGGGCAAAAATCGCGAGATCCGCCGTGCGATCGAAGATATCGGCTTTACCGTGAACCGGCTGATCCGCATCAGCTATGGCCCGTTTCAGCTGGGCAATCTCAAACCCGGCGAAGTCGAGGAACTGCGCCGCCGTGTCGTGAGAGAGCAACTTGGGCTGGACGCGGATGAGCCCGCCCCCACCGGAACAGCCAAGCCAAAGCGCAAGCCTGCGGGCAAACCGATACGCAAAACCCGCGCTAAATCCTGATCCAGCAGGCGAAAATTCGCATAACTGACGCAGTCTTGCGCCGCTTCCCCCTAGAAAGCGTGCCCACCATGGCTTAGGTTTTGTTCAACTTTGACAGCCGGGGAACCATAATGTCCGCACGCGGGCTCCAAAAGATAGCGTATGTTGCGCTTTTGATCATCATGTTCGGCACCTCCACCGGCTGGCTCGGAGGGCTTTGACGAGATGTCAAAACGCTTTGGTGGCAAGTTCAGTCCCACCCCGGGTGAGCAACAGGACAGCACGCCGCGCGGCAGCTTTCAGAACGCACGGGTCGATCCCGCAGGGGCGCGCTCAAACCTGCTGTTTTTGCCGCCTGTTCTGCTGGGTGCCTTCTCGATCAATGATGGCGCGATCGGCCTGGCCATCGGTCTGGTCGGGGCTGCGATCCTGCTGCTGGCCGCATGGCTTTTGCGTGACGGCTTGCGCGCTCAGGCCGCTTATGACGCGCGCAAAGTGGCGCGTCGCCCTGCCCTGCCACGCAAGATACTTGCCTCGATCCTGACCGGTATCGGTGTGGGGCTTGCCGCCTATAAATCCGACCCCGGACTGCTTGCACCGGTCATCTTCGGCTTGGCCGCAACCGGGCTGCACAGTGCCTCCTTTGGGCTGGACCCGCTGAGCGACAAGGGCATCGAGGGCATCGACAGCTTTCAGCAAGACCGCGTGGCCCGCGTCGTGGATGAGGCCGAACGGCATCTGCGCGCCATGACGGATGCCATCAAACGCGCGGGCGATCGTCAGATGGAGGCGCGGGTGGAACGCTTTCAGGACACCGCCCGCGAGATGTTCCGCACCGTCGAAGAAGACCCCCGCGATCTGTCCGGCGCGCGCCGCTATCTTGGCGTCTACCTGCTGGGCGCCAAGGACGCGACGGCCAAATTCGCCGATATCTATGCACGCACACGCGACGCAAAAGCCCGCGCCGATTACGCCGCGCTGCTGGATGATCTGGAGCGCGGCTTTTCTGCGCGCACCCGCAAGATGCTACTGGAAGACCGCAGCGATCTGACCGTCGAGATCGACGTGCTGCGCGAACGCCTTGAACGTGAGGGGGTTCATCTGTGAACCGCTACGCCCTGCCGAATTTAAACAGTGAGGTCCAAAATGTCTGAGAATGTGCGTGTGAAAGCCCAGGAAGCCCTGGCAGAAGTCGAAGCTGTGACGGCCGTGCTCCTGCCCGAACCCAGCACCGACATCGTGCCCTATGCCGAGGCCGACGCGCCGGTCAGCGCTGAAATCCAGAAGCGCATGAACGAGGTCGACATGAGCAACACGAATTCGATCGTGTCCTTTGGCTCAAAAGCGCAGGCCGAATTGCAACAGATCAGTCAGGCGATGCTGGCGGATGTGCGCAACAAGGACGTTGGACCTGCCGGGGATTCCCTGCGCAACATCGTCTCGACCATCCGGGGGTTCTCGGTATCGGAACTGGACGTGCGGCGCGAACGCACATGGTGGGAAAAGCTGCTGGGCAAAGCCGCCCCCTTTGCCGATTTCACAGCCAAGTTCGAACGGGTTCAGGGCCAGATCGACCGCATCACCGACGATCTGCTGGCCCATGAGCACACGCTTCTCAAAGACATCAAGTCGTTGGATATGCTGTATGAAAAGACGCTGGCCTTTTATGATGAGCTGGCCCTTTACATCGCGGCCGGCGAAGAAAAGCTGCGGGTTCTGGATACGGAAACGATCCCGGCCAAAGCCGCCGAGGTCGATGCCGCGGATGAGAACGCACAAGTCATGGTCGCGCAGGAGCTGCGCGATCTGCGCGCCGCGCGCGACGATCTGGAGCGCCGGGTGCATGATCTCAAACTGACTCGCCAGGTCACGATGCAGTCGCTTCCGTCGATCCGTCTGGTTCAGGAAAACGACAAGAGCCTGGTCACCAAGATCAACTCGACGCTGGTCAACACGGTCCCGCTCTGGGAGACCCAGCTGGCACAGGCCGTCACGATCCAGCGCAGCGCCGAAGCCGCCGCCGCCGTGCGTGACGCCAATGATCTGACCAATGAGCTTTTGACCTCGAACGCCAAGAACCTGCGCGAGAGCAACAAGCTGATCCGCGAAGAAATGGAGCGTGGCGTGTTCGATATCGAAGCGGTCAAACAGGCCAATGCCGATCTGATCGGCACGATCGAGGAAAGCCTTCAGATCGCCGACGAGGGCAAGGCCCGCCGCGCCGCCGCCGAAGAAGACCTCAAGAAAATGGAAGCCGATCTGCGCGATACATTGGCCTCGGCCAAGGCGCGCGGCGATGGCAAGGGCGATGTTGCCGGCACGGCTGTGCCGGGCTGATCCGCGCATGGTGCGTCGCCATATCAAACGGCTTGCCGGTCTCGGTCTTGCGCTGGCGCTGGCAGGCTGCGATATGCCCGCACCAACCCCGGTCGCGGCCCCCGCGGTCGTTCCCGAGATCGCCCCGCCCCCCGGTTCGGGCACCCGGTCTTTGCGCAGTGAACAGCTGACGCGCTATTATGCGCAGCTTCAGGCGGATCTGCTGACCCAGGGCCTTTTGCGCACCGATGGCGGCGGGCCCGACACTCCGTATTCCGCCGATACGCTGATGCGCAATTTCGAACGGATCGCGTTTTTTGACGAATATGCCGAAGGGGCCGGGATTTCGGCCTCCGCCGGGCTGGCCGCGGGCAAGCTGCGCCGCTGGGACGCGCCGGTGCGCATGGATGTCAGTTTCGGGGCCAGCGTTCCGGTCAGCCGGCGCAACGAGGATCTGGCATCGGTGCGCAATTACATCGGCAGGCTGTCGCGGGTGACGGGCCATTCGATTACCTATTCCAGCAGCGGCAATTTCCATGTGCTTTTCATGAGCGAGGATGACAAGGACGAAGCCGCACGCGTCTTGCGGCAGAAAGTGCCCAATATCTCTGAGCGCACTCTGGAGATCATCACCAACCTGCCGCGCTCGATCCATTGTCTGGTCGTGGCGTTTTCCGGGAATGAAAACCCGCAGAGCTATACGCGCGCGGTGGCCCTGATCCGGGCCGAACACCCGGATCTGATCCGGCTCAGCTGTGTCCATGAAGAGCTGGCACAGGGCTTGGGTCTGGCCAATGACAGCCCCGAAGCTCGCCCGTCGATCTTTAACGATGACGACGAATTCGCCCTGCTGACCAGCCATGACGAACAGCTTCTGGGCATACTCTATGATCCGCGCCTCAGCCCCGGTATGGATGCCGAAGAGGCGCGCCCCATTGTGCGCATCATCGCCCGTGAACGGCTGGGCGAGCCCCTATGACATTTTCATCCTGAAGGAGACCACCCATGGGCATTTTCGACTTTCTCTCAGGCGAGTTCATCGACGTCATCCACTGGGTCGATGACACCCGCGACACCATGGTCTGGCGCTTTGAGCGGGAAGGCCACGCGATCAAATACGGAGCCAAGCTGACCGTCCGGGAAGGGCAAGCGGCGGTTTTTGTGCATGAGGGCCAGCTGGCGGATGTGTTCACACCCGGTCTTTACATGCTTGAGACAAACAACATGCCGATCATGACGACGCTTCAGCATTGGGATCACGGCTTCAAGAGCCCGTTCAAATCCGAGATCTATTTCGTCAACACGACACGGTTCAACAACCTCAAATGGGGCACCAAGAACCCGGTGATCTGTCGCGATCCCGAATTTGGCCCCGTCCGCCTGCGAGCTTTCGGCACCTATAGCGTGCGCGTTGCCGATCCGGCGAAGTTCCTGATCGAGATCGTCGGAACCGATGGTGAATTCACCATGGACGAGATCAGCTTTCAGCTCCGCAACATCATCGTTCAGGAATTCTCGCGCACCATTGCGCGGGCCGGCATTCCGGTGATGGACATGGCTGCCAACACCCGAGAGCTAGGCCAGTTGGTTGCGCGCGATATCGCCCCGACCATCGCGCAATACGGTCTCGAGATCCCCGAGCTTTATGTCGAAAACATCTCGCTGCCGCCTGCGGTCGAAGAGGTGATGGACAAGCGCACATCCATGGGTGTGATCGGCAATCTCAGTGAATACATGCAGTTTCAGGCCGCCGAGGCGCTGGCGCGCGACGGTGCAGGGGCAGCGGCCATTCAGGCGGGTCTGGGCGCGGGACTGGGTATGCAGATCGGCCATCAGGCCGCGCAGGCCGGTCCCTGGGGTGCACGCCCGGTCGAGGCGGCACCGCAACCGGCGGCGATCATGCCCCCACCCCCGCCCGTGGAACACGTGTGGCACATCGCCGAGAATGGCGAGACCCGTGGGCCGTTCTCCAAGGCCTCGATGGGGCGCATGGCCAGCGATGGCGCGCTGACCCGGGAAAGCTTTGTGTGGACCGCCGGCCAGGATGGCTGGAAGCGCGCGGAAGATGTGGCTGAACTGGCGCAGCTGTTCACCGTGCTGCCGCCTCCGCCACCGGGCGCATGAGACCTGGCAGCCCAAGGCCAATGACACAAGACGTGAAGCATATCTTGCCATGAGCGGCACGCTGGCCCAACCTGCTGCGCCATCCAAGGAGCACCGCTTTCCCTGCGAGCAATGCGGGGCGGACTATCGGTTCGATCCGGCCGCTGGAGAGCTGCGCTGTGATCATTGTGGCCATGCCCAGTCGATCCAGTCGGGGCCATGGCGCGGTGCGACGCTGCGCGAGATGTCCTTTGACGCGGCCATCGCGCAGAACCTGCCAGAGGTCGAGATCGAAGAGACCCGTGTGCTGTCCTGCCCCAACTGCGCCGCCCAGGTCGAGTTCGACCCCTCGATCCATGCCAAGGAATGCCCGTTCTGCGCGACACCGGTGGTGACCGATACCGGCACCCATCGCCACATCAAGCCGCGCGGGATATTGCCCTTTGCGCTTAGTGAGAAACAGGCGCGTGATGCGATGACGGACTGGCTGGGCCGCTTGTGGTTTGCCCCCAACGGCTTGCAGGAATACGCCCGCAAGGGGCGCAAGATGCAGGGTATCTATGTGCCCTACTGGACCTTTGACGCGGATACCACGACAGACTATCGCGGAGAGCGTGGCACCGTCTATTACGAGACCCACACCGTGATGCGCGATGGAAAACGCGTGCAAACTCAGGTGGCGCGCGTGCGCTGGAACCCGGCGTCGGGGCGGGTTGCGCGGTTCTTTGATGACGTTCTGGTGCTGGCCTCCAAAAGCCTTCCCAAATCCTACACTGATGCCCTTGAGCCGTGGGATCTGCCCGAGCTGCAACCCTATCGGCCCGAGTTTCTGGCCGGGTTTCGCGCCGAAGGCTATGCGATCACCCTGCCCGAAGGCTATCAGGCCGCGCGCGGGATCATGGCCCGGGTGATCGAGCGGGATGTGCGCTTTGCTATCGGCGGGGATCAGCAGCGCATTCATGCCGTCGACACGGACATCCGTGATGTGCATTTCAAACATGTGCTGTTGCCGGTCTGGCTTGCCGCTTACAAGTTCCGTGGCAAGACATATCGCTTTGTCGTCAACGGTCGCACCGGCCGTGTGCAGGGAGAGCGGCCCTTTTCGGTCATCAAGATATCGATTGCCGTCGTGCTGGGTCTCGTGGTCGCGGCTGGGCTGGGCTATCTCTTTGCCGATGCCTGATGGCGCGTCCTGCTCTTGCAGTCCTTGAGCCCGAGCGCCATTCTTTCCCGCACCCAACAAAGGGACACCGCTGATGAGCACAGAATATGACACACTGGATGCGGTCTTTGCCGCGCGGTTTTCCTGCCGGGCCTTTCGCCCCGACCCGGTTGCGCAGGACGACATCGAACGGATCATAGCCCTTGCGCGCCGCGTGCCCAGCTGGTGCAATGCGCAGCCCTGGCAGGTGGTGATCACACGCGGTGACGAGACCGACCGCTTTCGCCGGGCGCTGCAACTTGAAGTCGAAAGCGCAAGCCACACCCCGGACATTCCCTTTCCCGACAGCTATTCCGGCGTCTATCAGGCGCGGCGGCGCACCTGCGGCTTCCAGCTTTATGAATCCCTCGGCATCGATCGGGCCGACCGTGGCGGGCGCAATGCACAGATGATGCGGAACTTTGCGCTTTTTGATGCACCGCATGTGGCGATCATCACCTCGCCTGCCGAACTGGGGCCCTATGGTGCGATGGATTGCGGCGGCTTTGTCACTGCCTTTACGGTGGCGGCGCAATCCCTGGGCATCGCGACCATCCCGCAAGCGGCCATTGCCTCATATGCGCCTTTCGTGCATCGCCATTTCGACATTGCAGAGGATCGGCTGGTGCTTTGTGCGATCTCTTTCGGCTATGGCGACATGAGCGATCCGGCCAACGGGTTTCGCACCGAACGCGCCGAGATCGACGAGATCGTCGACTGGCGAGGATGAACCGGCGCAATCTGCACTATGCCCGATGGCGCGGACGGGCGATCCGGTGACGGATCGCTCACCGGATATCCTCTGCGCAGGAGAAGCGGTCATCGACATGATCCCCGACGGTGATGTCTTTCGCCCGGTTCCCGGAGGAGCCGCCCTGAATTCAGCGCGCGCTGCCGCGCGTCTGGGGGCCTCCGTCGGATTTCTGGGGGCCTTGTCGCGCGATGCCCTTGGGCGCGGGCTGGCCGAGGCGGCCCGAGCAGAGGGCGTGGACTTACGCTTTTGCCTGCGCTCGGATGCGCCTACGCCAATCTCGATCGCCGAACTGCAGGATGGCAATGCGCGATACGCCATCCATCACGCAGGCACAGCGGGCGAGGCCATCACGTCATCAACCATACCCCGACCCGATGCGGCACGCGTGCTTCTGTTGGGCGGATTCAGCCTGATCCAGCCCCTGGCAGGCGATGCATTCGAATCCCTCGCAAGCCAGCGGCCCCCTGCTTGCCTGCTCTATCTCGATCTCAACATCAGGCCTGGCATGATCACAGATGCTGCCGGCTATCGCGCCCGTTTGCATCGCTTGATCGCATGCAGTGATATCATCAAGGCTTCCGAGGAAGACCTGGACTGGCTGGGCGATGACCCTTTGGCGGCAGCGCCCCGGGCGCTGTTTTTGCACACGCTTGGGGCGGGTGGAGCCAGCGCGCAAAAGGGCAATGTGAAAGTTCATGTCGCGGCCCCCCAGGGGGCGGTGATCGACACCGTCGGCGCGGGGGATGTGTTCAACGCCGCATGGCTTGCCTTTGGTCTGCAAAGCGGCGAATTTGCGCCGCAAAGCGAAACCGAGCTGCGCAACGCCCTCACCTTCGCCGTCACCGCCGCCAGCCTCAGCACGAGGCAGCGCGGCGCGATCGGCCCAACCCTGCAGGAGATACCATGCGCGCCCTGATTCAACGCGTTACACAAGCCAGCGTCGCCGTGGACGCGGCGATCATCGGCGAAATCGGGAGCGGTCTTTTGATCCTTGTCTGTGCGATGCAGGGCGATAGCGAAGCCCAGGCAGATCAACTGGCGGCCAAGATCGCCAAGCTGCGCATTTTCCGCGATGAGGCGGGCAAGATGAACCGGTCCCTTTTGGATGCAGGCGGCAGCGCCCTGGTCGTCAGCCAGTTCACGCTTGCAGCGGATACATCGCGCGGCAACAGGCCGGGCTTTTCGCAGGCCGCGCCGCCCGCAGAGGGCGAAGCACTTTACACCTATTTTGCTGGGGCCATGGCCGCCCTGGGCATCCCGGTTCAGACCGGCCAATTCGGGGCGGATATGGCGGTCTCGCTGATCAATGATGGCCCGGTGACCATCTGGATCGAAACATGAGCGCGCGCGACACCGCCCTGCGTCTGTGGCATGCAGGCGTCCAGGCGGTTGATGGGTATACTGCCACCGCGCGCGCGCTTGAGGGTCCGCCCCCGGATCAGATCATCGCCGTTGGCAAAGCCGCCGCCTCGATGGCGCGGGCCGCGCTTGATCATTTTGGCGACCTGCCCTGTCTGGTTGTGACCAAGGATGGCCATGGGGGCGATCTGCCAAGCTCTGTGCAGCTGATCGAGGCGTCACATCCGGTGCCGGATGCGCGCAGCCTGGCGGCTGGAGCTGCGCTGCGCAGCACCGTGGCCGGGCTGGGCGCGGCAAGCCGCCTGTTGTTGCTGGTTTCCGGCGGGGCCTCGGCATTGGCCGAAGATCCGGTCGACGGCGAAACTTTGGAAAGCCTCATGGCGCTCAACACCGCGCTTCTGGCGAGCGGGCTGGACATCAACGCGATGAATGCCGAGCGGCGCACGAGGTCGCGCATCAAGGGCGGTGGATTACTGTCGGGCTTTGGCGGCAGCTTTGTGCAGGTCTTGGCGATTTCGGACGTGCCGCGCGATGATATCGGCGTCATCGGTTCCGGGATCGGAGCCGAGCCCGCTGCGCATGGCTTTGAGTATGACTGCAGGATTGTTGCCTCCAACCGCATCGCGCGCGCGGCGGCGGCGGCACTGGCCGAGGGGCTGATCGCCAATGAAGAGTGTCTTTATGATGACGTGAGCGCCTTGGCACCAGGCATCGGAGCGCGTCTGCGCGCCATGCCGAAGGGCGTTCTGATCCTGGGAGGAGAGCCGACGGTCATCCTGCCGGACAACCCCGGAAACGGCGGGCGCAATCAGGCCCTGGCGCTGGAACTGGCGCGTGAGATTGCCGGGATCGACAATCTGGTGGTGGTCGTCGGGGGCACGGATGGAAGTGACGGGCCCACGGACGCCGCCGGCGGGATCGTGGATGGAACCGTCTGGGGCGATGGCGCGGATGAGGCGTTGCGCCGCGCCGATAGCGGAGGCTTTCTGGAAAGCCGCAACGCGCGGCTGATCACCGGCCCGACGGGTACGAATGTCATGGATGTGCTTGTGGCCGTCAAATGCTGACCCAAAGCTGCGCGGTGTTTGCCGTCACATCGGTGTGGTTTTCTCCTCGAGTTGTTTGCGCAACTCGGTTTTGAGAACCTTGCCATAGTTGTTCTTTGGAAGTTCCGGCACGGTGATGTAAGCCTTGGGCCTTTTGAACCGCGCGATGTTGTCGGTGCACAACCGGTCAAGTTCCGACGGATCGGCTGAACCAACAATGAAGGCCACGACCTCTTCGCCCCATTCCGGATGGGGACGCCCGACCACCGACACTTCGCTCACGGCCTGATGGGTCAGCAAGACCTCTTCGACCTCGCGCGGATAGACGTTGGAGCCGCCGGTGATGATCATGTCCTTTGAGCGATCCTGCATCGTCAGGTACCCGTCCGCATCCAGAAACCCCATATCGCCTGTCATCAGCCAGCCATTGACGATGGTTTTCGCGCTTGCCTCTTCGTTGCGCCAATAGCCCGGCATCACCGTATCGCCGCGCACCATGATTTCACCGTGTTCCCCGACAGGCAGCGGTCTGCCTTGCGCATCACCGATGGCAAGCTCGACCGCGGATTGCGCGCGCCCCACGCTGCCCAGTCGCTCGCGCCAGCGCGGGTGGCTGCGGTCTGTCACATCATGTCGCGACAAGGCCGTGATGCCCATCGGACATTCGCCCTGCCCGTAAATCTGCACGAAAACAGGGCCAAAATGCTCAACCGCTTCGATGATATCGGCGCTGTACATCGGCCCGCCTGCGTAAACGACGGTACGCAGCCCCTCGCCCGTCTCGCCGGTGGCTTTGGCGGCCTGTGTCATCCGTTTGACCATCGTCGGAGCCGCAAACATCTGAACCGAGCCTAACCTGCGCGCCAGATCAAAAATCTCGGCCTCGTCAAAGCCGCCGGACGCCGGACAGACATGGCGTGCGCCCTTGAGCACATGCATCATGTTGTAAATCCCCGCACCATGGCTCATCGGGGCGGAATAGAGGATGGCATCTTCGGAACTGACGGGATCGCAATCGACCTCGTAACACAGGCTCATCGTGATCAGCATCCGGTGCGTGATCATCACACCCTTGGGCTGACCGGTGGTGCCGGATGTGTAAAACAACCAGCACAAATCATCAGAAGCCCGCGCAGCGGGAGCAGCCACAGGTGCGTGATCCATCACCGCGCTCCAATCGGCCCCCGAGATATCGACGATCCGCCCCGGAGCCTGCGCCGCGCTCAGCGCCGTGTTCAGACCCGGTGAGGTAAAGGTGATCGCGCTGTCCGAGTTGCCAAGGATGAAGGCAGCCTCACGTCCATGCAGTTTGGCGTTTATCGGCACGACCGCAGCACCTGCACACCAGATGCCATATTGCGCGATCAGGTATTCGGGGCAGTTCTTCATGAAGATCGCCACCCGATCCCCCGGCTGAATGCCCTGTGCCTGCAACCATCCGGCAACGCGCAGGGCGCGGTCATGGAACCCGGCATAATCGGCAACCAGCTGGTGCCCCAGAAACAACGCGGGGCGATCGGGTGTCAGGCTGGCGGTGCGCTCGAGCCATTGGGCGATGTTCATACCGATGTCTCCTGCGGTGTCGATCAAAGGCCGCGCGGGCGGTGCGTCGGACATTCATGCAGCAAAACATCAGATTGTTCGGGCGATCAATAGGCACGCGCACAGGTCTGTTCGGAGGCTGCATACAGATGACGGGGAGAGCGCCGTTTGCTTTCCCTCTGGTCATTTACGCCAAAACCTAGCATCTAGGACACAGAGCGCCGCCATCCTTTTCCTAGAGAGAGACATGGCTTATAAGGCGGGAACGCAACGCCCGCGCACAGATGGGCGACAGACGAAAACCGGTCGAGGACACGCATGGCAAACAAATCGCATGAAGCAGACGTGGCATTCATCAAGGCTCTGGCCGAGCTTTTGAATGAAAATGATCTGACCGAGCTGCAGGTCAAACGCGAATATGGAGAGAACGACGGGCTGAACGTGCGCGTCAGCCGCGCTGTGGCAGCCGCCCCTGTTCAGGTTCCTGTCGCAGCTCCGGTCGCCGCAGTCGCCGCGCCCGTTGCCGCCGCACCCGCGGCCGCACCCGCCACTCCCGAGGATCCGGCCAGCCATCCCGGTGCGGTCGCCTCTCCGATGGTGGGCACCGTCTATATGCAGGCCGAACCCGGCGCACCGGCCTTCATCAGCGTCGGAGCAACGGTAAGCGAAGGCGACACATTGCTGATCGTAGAAGCCATGAAGACCATGAACCACATTCCGGCCCCCACCTCGGGAACCATCAAGCGCATCCTTGTCGAGGATGGTGCGGCCGTTGAATACGGCACTCCGCTGGTGATCATCGAGTAAGGCCCGGACAGATGTTCCAGAAAATCCTGATTGCCAACCGCGGAGAGATCGCCCTGCGTGTGGTGCGTGCGGCGCGCGAGATGGGCATCGCTTCGGTTGCGGTGCATTCGACAGCGGATGCCGATGCCATGCATGTGCGCATGGCGGATGAAAGCGTTTGTATCGGCCCGCCCTCCAGCGCGGAAAGCTATCTGTCGGTCCCCGCGATCATGGCGGCCTGCGAAATCACCGGCGCGCAGGCGATCCACCCCGGTTACGGTTTCCTCAGCGAAAACGCCCAATTCGTGCAAATCGTCGAAGATCACGGGCTCAGCTTTATTGGTCCCACCTCTGAACATATCCGTATCATGGGCGACAAGATCACCGCCAAGGATACGATGAAGGCACTGGGCGTGCCCTGTGTTCCGGGATCCGACGGAGGTGTCGCCACGCTGGACGAGGCCAAGGCGCTTGGGGCTGAAATCGGGTATCCGGTGATCATCAAGGCCACGGCCGGTGGCGGCGGACGCGGCATGAAAGTGGCCCAGACCGCGGCGGATATGGAAAAGGCGTTCATGACCGCACGCGCCGAGGGCAAAGCCGCCTTTGGAAATGACGAGGTCTATATCGAGAAATACCTGCAGAAACCGCGCCACATCGAGATTCAGGTCTTTGGCGATGGCAAGGGAAACGCGGTGCATCTGGGCGAGCGTGACTGCTCGCTGCAGCGGCGTCACCAAAAAGTCTTTGAAGAAGCCCCCGGCCCGTCGATCACCCAAGCAGAGCGCGACCGGATCGGCAAGATCTGTGCGGATGCCGTCGCACGCATCAACTATACCGGTGCCGGCACGATCGAGTTTCTGTACGAAGACGGCGAGTTCTATTTCATAGAGATGAACACCCGGCTTCAAGTTGAACATCCCGTCACCGAAGCCATCTTTGGCGTCGATCTGGTGCGCGAACAAATCCGCGTGGCGGCGGGCCTGCCGATGTCCTTTACGCAGGATGATCTCAAGATCAACGGCCATGCGATCGAAGTGCGCATCAACGCGGAAAAACTCCCGGATTTCCGACCCTGTCCGGGGCGCATCACGCAGTATCACGCGCCCGGTGGTCTGGGCGTTCGGATGGATTCGGCCCTCTATGACGGCTATTCCATCCCGCCCTATTACGACAGCCTGATCGGCAAACTGATCGTGCACGGGCGGGATCGCCCCGAAGCGCTTGCGCGCCTGAACCGGGCGCTGGGCGAGTTGATCGTGGATGGCGTGGATACGACCGTGCCGCTGTTTCATGCACTTTTGCAGGAAAAAGACATCCAGACGGGCAATTACAATATTCACTGGCTTGAGAAGTGGCTGGATCGCACACTGGCTGAGAGCTGAGTTTGACGGGCGCTGCGCGGCGGCTATGGTGATGCCATCGCTTTGGACACCTGCGCCATGACCCTCACGCCAGAACTTTTGCTCCATGGGTATTCCATCGGTATTTTCCCGATGGCCGAGCACCGCAATGATCCGGATATCTTCTGGGTTGATCCACGCCGGCGCGGTGTCATGCCACTGAACCGGTTGCACCTGTCACGATCCTTGCGCCGCGCCCTGCGGCAATCGCTGTATCGCCCTGCGTTGAACGAGGATTTTGCCGGAACCGTAGAGGCCTGTGCGGATCGCTCCGAGACCTGGATCAACGACGAAATCCGCGCGCTTTACGCGCAGTTGCATGCAAAGGGCCATGCACATTCGGTTGAACTCTGGGAAGAGGATGAACTGATTGGCGGCGTCTATGGCGTGACGCTGGGGGCTGCGTTTTTCGGGGAAAGCATGTTCTCGCGACGCCCGAATGCGTCGAAAATGGCGCTGGCCTATCTGGTGGACCGGTTGCGGCTGGGAGGGTTCGTGCTGTTTGACACGCAATTCATCACGCCGCATCTCGCCTCGCTGGGCGCGGTCGAAATCAGCCGCGCGGCCTATCACAGCATGTTGCAGGAGGCGCTGAGACTGCCTGCGGATTTTCTGGGCCCGGCGATCCCGTCACCTCAGGAGGTGATACAGCGCAACACCCAGACGTCATAGCGTGCATGATCCAATGCGTTGAGCGCGGGCGATGATGCCACCATCCAGCCGGCAAACACCGCGCCATCGGCATTTTGCTCGCGGATCACAATATAGGCAAATGCATCTCCAGCCGGGTTGCCCGCAGGGTAGCGGCACTCGCTCAGACCGACCTCAAGCCCCAGCATCAGCACGCTTTGACCCTCGGGCAGTTCGACGTCGATTGTGGAGCCATCGACCTTGTCCAGCGCGCGCAACACGGCACCGGTGCCACGTTCGCCCCGTTCTGCCGGATCAACCGGCTGCGGCAGCGTTTCGGGTTCATCCGTGAGGGGCGTGGTCTCGATCGTGATGGATTGCGCCCCGGCGGTCAGTGGTGCCAGCAGCAACGCGACCAGCATCAGCGGGCGGATCATTCCGCCTCTCCGTCACCGGACACAAAGCGCAACAGCAGCGTGATCAGGCTGACCGAACTTTGCGTGTCGAGGATCTCGTCCCCGGCTGCAAAGTAGAAGGGTGACCCCCCCGGCATGATTTCCACGAAATTACCGCCAAGCAGACCCTCGGACGAAATCACCACCGCGCTGTCATCAGGGATGTCGATACCATTCACGATACTCATCGTGGTATCGGCGCGGTAGGTCTCGGGGTTGAGATCGACGTCACTGACAGTGCCGATTTTCACGCCACCCAGACGGACATCGGTGCCCACCGTGACCCCTTCGATCGAGCGGAACGAAGCGGTCAGCGGATAGCCCGCGGAAGAGGTCGAAAATCCGGTCGCCTGACCGGCATAGACAGCAAAGGCCACAGCGGCGGCCAGAACGGCACCACCCAGGGCAATTTCAGTTTTTGAATGGCTCGACATGCCGTCTTTTACCCAGCGTTCACTCGGGTGTCCACGCTTCGTAGTCACGACGCTGCTCGGGTTCGGCGCGTCGGATGGAACCCGCCGGTGCATAGGCCAGAGCAGTGCCGGTCAGGTTCTCCTGATGTGGCTTTTCCCAATCCTTGCGCGGCAGGGGTTTCTTGGTGGGCGGATCGTTCCAGGTGCGGTGCAACCAGCCGTGCCATTCCGGCGATACCCGGCTGGCCTCGGCCTCGCCGTTGAAAATCACCCACCGGCGTTTGTCGTCCTTGGTACGATAGAAGATGTTACCCTGATCGTCTTCGCCGACCCGTTCACCCTTGCGCCAGGTAAACAGCTGCGTGTTGAGGGTCTGGCCGTTCCACCAGGTGACGGACCGCAAAAGCGTGTTCAGGATACCCATGGGTGTCTCCGATAAACTGTTGGCGCAGATATGACGGATTGTGCCGGTCAGGTCCAGTGTGCAGAACGGGACAAGACCGCGCGGTCTCGATCAGATTGCGGCGCTCAGGGCAGAACGGCGGTCACCTCGATCTCGATCCGGTATTTCGGATCAAGCAGACCGCATTCAATCATCGTCGCGGCAGGCGGGTTGTCCCCGAAGGTTTCGGCAAGAAGCGGCCAGCAGGGTTCGAAATCATGCCGATCAGGCAGGATGTAGGTGACGCGCACGACATCGGCCATGCTGGCACCCGCCTGTTCCAGCGCGCCTTTGATCGCACCAAGCGCCGAGGCGCACTGGCCCACGACATCTTCGGGAATGTCCTGGCCCTGCGCGGTCGTGCCCGCCACATGGACAAAGCCACCCGCGACGACGGCCCGGCAATAGCCGAGTTTCTTTTCGAAGATACCGCCCGATGAAATGCGTCTGATCGTCATATCAACCCTCTGGAAACTGATCCGGCATGAAAAACGGCGCGAGCTGAACCGCGCCGTTCCCGTTCATTTCGCCGCGTGGCCTTCAGCCCGCGCTGGCTTCTTCTTTCTCGCCCTCGGCATGGATCATCAGGGGTCCGGCGTCGGAATTCACCGCCTCTTCGTTCACCACCACTTTGGTCACGCTGTCGAGGCCGGGCAGTTCGAACATGGTGTCGAGCAGGATGTCCTCGAGGATAGAGCGCAGACCCCGTGCACCGGTTTTCCGCTCGATCGCACGTTTGGCGATGGCTGCAAGCGCATCATCCGTGAAGGTCAGCTCGGTATCTTCCAGCTCGAACAGGCGCTGGTACTGTTTGACCAGCGCGTTTTTCGGTTTGGTCAGGATGGTGACAAGAGCGTCCTCATCCAGGTCTTCCAGAGTGGCCAGAACCGGCAGACGGCCGACGAATTCGGGAATCAGGCCGAACTTGAGAAGATCCTCGGGTTCGAGATCCTGAAACACCTCGCCCACGCCGCGCTCATCATTGGCGCGCACATCTGCTCCAAAGCCCATGGCCGAGCCCTTGCCGCGCTGCGCGATGATCTTGTCCAGACCCGCAAAAGCGCCCCCGCAGATAAACAGAATGTTGGTCGTGTCCACCTGCAGGAATTCCTGCTGGGGATGCTTGCGGCCGCCCTGCGGCGGAACCGAGGCGACGGTGCCTTCCATCAGTTTGAGCAACGCCTGCTGAACACCCTCGCCCGACACGTCGCGGGTGATCGAAGGATTCTCGGATTTGCGCGTGATCTTGTCGACCTCGTCGATATAGACGATGCCGCGCTGCGCGCGCTCGACATTGTATTCGGAGGATTGCAGCAGCTTGAGGATGATGTTTTCCACATCTTCCCCGACATAGCCCGCTTCGGTCAGTGTCGTGGCATCCGCCATGGTGAAGGGCACATCCAGGATCCGTGCCAGCGTCTGGGCCAGCAGTGTCTTGCCGCAGCCCGTCGGGCCGATCAGCAGTATGTTCGACTTGGCCAGCTCGATATCGTTGCCGGCTTTCTGGGAATGATTGAGGCGCTTGTAGTGGTTGTGTACCGCAACCGACAGCACGCGTTTTGCCCGGGCCTGACCGATCACATAATCGTCAAGAACACCGCAAATGTCGCGGGGCGTCGGCACACCGTCAGACGATTTGAGCCCGCTGGCCTTTGTTTCTTCACGGATGATATCCATGCACAGTTCGACGCATTCGTCGCAGATGAACACCGTCGGGCCCGCGATCAGCTTGCGTACCTCGTGCTGGCTCTTGCCGCAAAAACTGCAGTAAAGCGTGTTTTTGCTATCGCCGCCTGAGTTCGTTGCCATGACTTACCTTTCTGGCTTCGAGTATCGCGTTGACCCCTCGCCCCATATGGAGCGCGGGGCATGGACCCACCTTGCCGATAGCTTAGGACAGCCAAATGGGGTCCACAATCGCAAAATGACCCGCGGCGCGGCGGGCCGGGGCAATCGGCGCTTACAATGGCGCGTGTTTACGCATCATCATCCGTGGCCTTGCCGCGGCTTTCAACAATCTCGTCGATATGGCCCCATTCCTTGGCTTCCTCGGGCGACATGAAGTTGTCGCGATCCAGAGCCTTTTCGACGGCCTTTTTGGTCTGACCCGTATGTTTGACATAGATGTCATACAGGCGATCCTTGAGCTTTTGCGTTTCGGCCGCATGGATCATGATGTCAGAGGCCTGACCCTGATAACCGCCGGACGGCTGGTGGACCATGATGCGGCTGTTGGGCAGCGAAAAGCGCATCCCATGCTCGCCACCTGCCAGAAGAACCGATCCCATGGACGCGGCCTGACCGATCACCAGGGTCGAAACCTTGGGTTTGATGTATTGCATCGTGTCATAGATCGACAGGCCCGACGTCACCACGCCACCGGGCGAGTTGATGTAAATGCTGATCTCTTTCTTGGGATTTTCGGCTTCAAGATGGAGCAACTGGGCGACGATCAGATGCGACATGCCATCATGGATCGGACCGTTGATGAAAATGATCCGCTCTTTGAGCAGCCGCGAGAAGATGTCATAGGCGCGTTCGCCCCGGCTGGTCTGTTCAACGACCATTGGGACAAGGTTATTGTAGGTTTCGATGGGATCAAACATGTAGGAGCCTGCTAATAGTTGACCGGGACCATACCCGGTGGATGGTTAACTGAGTCTTAGTGTTGGGCACCGGGGTCTGCAAGGTGTGCCCGAAAATGCGATGCATATCTGTTGAGATTGCGCATATATGCTGCAGGCGAACCTGTCCGGTTGAAGAGATTTGCGCCCACGCTAGCTGCCTGATCATGACATCTGACTTCCTTCCCACGCGCACCGCCGCCCTTGAACGCCTGTCGCGCTTTTTGCCGCAGGCCGGTGCAACCTATGCCGCAAGGCGCAATTTCGATCTTGGCGCAGGTCGGCACAGCCATGTCTCGACTCTTTCGCCCTATCTGCGCCACCGGCTCATTACCGAGGCCGAGGTGCTGCAAGCCGTTCTTGCCCGCCATTCGTTGCGCGCCGCCGAGAAGTTCGTGCAGGAGGTATATTGGCGGACCTATTGGAAAGGCTGGCTCGAGATGAGGCCCGCTGTCTGGCAGGATTATCTGGCCGAGCGTTCGGCGGCCTGGAACGCGGTGCAAACCCAATCCGGCTTGCGCCGGCGATGGGAAGAAGCCTGCGCAGGCGACACCGGCATCGATGCCTTTGATTCCTGGGCACAGGAACTGGTTGAAACCGGATATCTGCATAATCATGCCCGGATGTGGTTCGCCTCGATCTGGATTTTCACCCTGCGTTTGCCCTGGTCGCTGGGAGCGGATTTCTTTCTGCGCCACCTGTTGGATGGCGATGTGGCCTCGAACACTCTCAGCTGGCGCTGGGTGGCGGGGCTGCAAACCAAGGGCAAGACATATCTGGCCCGCGCCTCCAACATCACCCAGTTCACCGAAGGGCGGTTTGCCCCCCGAGGGCTGGCTCAAGAAGCACCGCCCCTGCAGGGGCCGGACCATCCGCTCCTTCAGGCCCTGCCCCGGCCCGGCGAGGTGGCGCATGATCTGCGCACCGGCCTGCTGATCACCCCCGACGATCTATCCCCCGGCTTCATCGCAGATGCGCTTGCAGATCCCGTAACGGTTGCGCTGACCTCGCATCGCACCGCGCTGAGCCACCTTGCGATCGCGCCCCAGGTGCTGGCCTGGGAGGATGGCGCGCTGACTGAAACCGCAACTAGGTGGGCAGACCGCCTTGGGCCAATCACCCGCGCCCCGGATCTGGTTGAATGGGTGCGGACCCATGATCTGGAACAGGTCGTCACCGCCTATGCACCCGTGGGCGTCGAAGCCGACGCCCTGCGCCACCTGAGCACGGCAACCGATGTGCGGGTAACGCAGCTGCGCCGTCCCTATGACAGCGCCGCCTGGCCCCATGCCAGTCATGGCTTCTTTCGCTTCAAGGAAAAAATCCCCGAGCTGATCGGCCGGCTCAAGGGGCTGACCCTGGCATGATCCGGCGGCGCAGAATATCCGCATATCCCCGCCAGTTTTCGCACCCGGCTTCACAGGCCTGCACTTCCTCAAAAACAGCTCCTCAAAAAGCCCTTCAAAAGCAGGGGCAAAGCCCTGTGTCAGCGTTGATTTACAGGGGCTTAAGATCCGAAAACCGATCCGACTGTGGTAGCGGTTGCAAAAGCCCGTCAACGTGCGGTAAACCTCGAAGGGAAGCGGAGTAGCAGCACAACAGCTAGGCAGCTTCGCATTGGATGCAGCCAAGCCCCGCGATGATGATGGATGGATGCCGATATGCTGATGCGATGTGACGCCAGCCCAACCCACGGGGCGGCTCGGGTCGGGGGGGCAGTGTCAATTACCATTTGCAAGGCAGGGGGGTGCACCGCCGGGGTTCCTGATTTCTGACTAAAATTCTCACTTAAAGTGCGTTCCCGCACACAAACAATCTCAAAGTGGATTTTCCACGCACCACCGCACAGTGCATTTTTGCACACAAACCAGCCAAGGAGGCTATAATTACAAAGAAACGCACACTGAAAGCCCACCACGATCTGCGGTATCTGGACGAAATCCCGCCAGCACCGCCGCATTTCGACGACGAACTGACTGCAACCTGGAACCAAACCTGCGACATCCTGATGGACCGATATGAGTTAACAGAAGGTGATCTGACCCTGGTAGAAACGTACTGCACGGGAATGTCCGCTCACAGGAAGCTGGTGATCCAGCTGGGCGACAACCACGTTGTGGAAGATCGCTTTGGCCAGCTGACAGCCAACCCGTTGCACCAGCACATCCAACGCTATGCGGCACAGCTCAGTCAGATCACAAGCTTGCTAGGCCTGAACCCGAAAAGCCGCCGTGACTTGAAGGAGAGCGATCGCAAGGCAAGCGGAGCGGCGTCAAACGCAGTAACGGGGGCGTTCTGATAAAGCGGTTGCAGGCCACGATGGAGTCGATGCCTGTGGGCGGCAAGATCC
>NZ_JBASXK010000124.1:0-3374 GCF_049276915.1 Aestuariivita sp.
TCCGGCAAAGGTGCTGACATGATCCATCCTCCCAAACAGGATGAATCACAGATCAGGCTTCAAGGGAATCCTTACGATTCAGGTTTTCGGCGGGACGCATTAGTGATCGGGGCGAGTTGGTTGACCGGCTGCGCGACGGCGGGTTTTGAGACCGGCGTGGCGGTATGTCCGCCGGTCGTGGAGTATAGTCGGGCGGAACAGGCGCAGGTTGCTGAGGAGGTGCCGAGATTGTCGGACGGATCCTTAGTTGTCGAGATGATGGGTGATTACGCCGTTATTCGAGATCAGGCGCGGGTTTGCGGATCGTCGTAATGCTAACCATTCCGACAACGAGAGCGAGCCATGCTTCGCTTTGGACGGGCGCGAACTTTACAGAAATTCGTTGTCGTCCACGGCTCAGTTTACAACCATTTCCACCAAGAGCGCCACCTATACTCACGCGACAATTTCAAACTCAACCGCGCGGCTGCTCTTGCTGAGTGGCGTGGCCTCTATTCGAAATAAGGGCAGCATAACCGTCCATTTGGAGACTGGTTCCAATTCGTCAGGCAGCACCTCAGCACGTCCTCGAAACCTTCGGTGGTGATGAGCGCGCCGGGCGGCAGATCGCGGGTCAGCACAGCGTTGGTGCCGATGGTCGTGCCATGTAGTATCTGCGCGATGTCGTCCACCCCGAAGACAAAGCGCGTTCCGGCAAGGGCGATGGCATTGGTCAGACCGCGCGCCGGATCGTCGGGTGTCGTGGGCGATTTGAGGCTATAGGTGGCGCCCGTGAGTGCATCTCGCAGCTCCAGATCGGTAAACTTGCCCCCGATATCGACGGCGATGGTGATGCGCGGGACCATGGGCAGCTGCTCTCGGTTGGGGCGGCTCGGCATGCCGCGTGACAGCCCAGCTGCTCAATACAAACCGCACTTCCCTACGGTTTTCAATAGGGTGGCGATTGACGCGGGTAGGATTGATGCGGATGCTGGGGCTATATCAGCAAATGAAGTGCACCGATGCCATCAGATACGCCACTGCCCCTTTCATTGCCCGCCGAGACGGTCACTGCAATCACCAACGCCGTGGAGGCGGGGTTCGCAGACCAGACCGATTTCCTCGCGCGGTTCGTAGCAATACCAAGCGAGCGGTTTCAGGAGGCACCGGCGCAGGATTTCATCGCCGATGCGCTGCGCACACGCGGCTATTCGGTTGATGATTGGACGATTGACCTCAAGGATCTGGAACCACTTCCCGGCTTTGGTCCGATTATGGGAGATTTCAGCCGCGCGCGCAGCGTGGTTGGCAGTCACAGACCCGCCGAGGTCAAGGGCCGCTCGTTGATCCTGCAAGGCCATTTGGATGTAGTGCCGCCCGGCCCTGCGGAGATGTGGACCCATCCGCCTTATGATCCCAAGGTGGTGGACGGCTGGATGTACGGGCGCGGGGCGGGCGATATGAAGGCAGGGACGGTTGCGGCGCTATTTGCGCTGGATGCGCTGCGGGCGGCAGGGTTTGCGCCTGCCGCCACAGTGCACTTTCAATCGGTGATCGAGGAAGAGAGCACGGGCCTTGGCGCGCTGTCGGTTTTGCAGCGGGGCTATCGCGCCGACGCTGCCGTTCTGCCGGAGCCTACGGATTTTTTCATCAACCGCGCGCAAGTGGGCGCATTGTGGTTCCGCCTGCGCGTGCGGGGCAAGCCGGTGCATGTGTCCGTGGCGGGCGACGGGTCCAACGCGATCATGGCGGGCTATGATATGATCCGCGCTTTGCAGGGTTTGGAGGCGGAGTGGAACGACCGCGCGGCTGCCGATCCGGTGTACGGCGACGTGCCGCATCCACTGAACTTCAACGCAGGTAAAATCGCGGGCGGCGATTGGGCGTCGAGCGTGCCGGCGTGGTGCGACATCGACTGCCGCATGGGGGTGTTGCCGGGACAGGATCTAGCGCAGGCCAAGGCGGAGATCGAAGCATGCGTCAGTGGGGCCGCGCGGGATCACCCGTTCTTGTCCAACAGTCCACCCGAGGTTGTCTGGAACGGGTTTCAGGCCGAAGGCTATGTGCTGGGGGAGGACGTGGACCCCGCACTGGCCGTGATGCAGCACGCCTACGGCACCGTTTTCGACGGCGCCGTGCTGGAAGAAAGCAAGATGACCGCGCTGACCGATACGCGGTTCTACGGGCTTTACTACGGCATCCCGGCATTTTGTATCGGGCCAAGGGCGCAAAATATCCACGGCTTTGACGAGCGTGTCGAACTCGCCTCGGTGCGCGAACTGACTAAGGTGCTGGCGCTTTTCATCGCGGGCTGGTGCGGGCTATCCCCTCTGCGGGACTAGCTTGATCAGCGTTCGGGTCGCCGCGTCCACGGCCGGTGCGGAGTAGAGCATCGGCACGTAGGCCCCCGCCGCCCAGAGGGCTGTCAGGTCATCGTAATGCGCAACTCCCGGCGTGCCGGACTGGCCTGGCGCGTTGATCCACACGCTGTTGTCCCACGCGCCCACGTCGACAACCATGCGCACGGACGCGCCGTTGCGAACACGAAAGTCGCGGGCCTCATAGTGGCCCATCATCACTGTGGTGCTACTGCCTGCGGTGGCGACGGGGCCGACATCGGCGCTGCCCCCGAGCGGAGTCAGGGCGTGATCGAAGTATCCTTTGTGCAGGTCCCCCCAGCGCCATTCGGTGGGGTTGTCGCCAAAGCGGTCGCAGACGTTTTGCCACGCGGTGGACAAGGTGTCGGCCAGCAGTGCATCGCGGTCAGCGGGCATCAAATCGGGCAGATCACCGCGCAATATGCGGACCACAGTGGGGATGTTGCCTGGTGTCAGATAGGCGCGCAGTGTCGCATCGGGCGCGATCTGGGCCAATAGGGCAGGGCGCAGGTGCAGCGACAGCCAGACCTCGAACAGCAGCGCTGGAGCGCTGTCCGCGTTCGCGTGGCCGTCCCAGCTCTGAAGCAGTGCGGCAGCAGCCCCTCCTGTCGGCAGCAGCGCTACCAGATCCACTGCGCATTGCGAAAACGCATCACATTGCAGGGCGCAATTGCCGGCCACATCGCGGGCGCCACCCTCTGAAATTACGTGAGCGATGCGGTTCGCGCGCCCGTCCTCGAACCATTCGAAGCCGACGGGGTGTGCCGTGTGATCCCATGTGGCGGGCAGGTTCATTTCGTTTGCGGAATGCACAAAGCCACAGGCGGGGTTGACGATGGCGGGCAGGTCCGCTGCTGTCATATAACCAGTCCACTCGTATCGACCATCGCCCGCGACAGGCATCAGCCCGCGCCAGCCGGTGCGCTGTGGCACATAGGCTGCGGCCTGCCAGCAGATGTCTCCTGCAGTATCGGCGTAAACCATATTGACCGAGGGCGCGCCCCATGTGTTCAGTGC
>NZ_JBASXK010000125.1:0-33627 GCF_049276915.1 Aestuariivita sp.
GCCCGAACGGCGCGCAAAAGCGCGCTGGAAATCCACCAGCGCCGCACGCACCTCGGGCAGCACCGCAACCTTGCTGGCAGCATCCGCCACGGCAGGTGTCCGCAGATCGGGGTTGTCCAGAGCCCCCGCATCAAGGCCTTGCGCCGCCGCCAGCGCAGGAATGCCCAGCAGCGTCGCATGGCCCACCGCACGATACAGCAACCCGGTATCAAGATGCGCAAAGCCGAAATGCGCAGCCACCGCGCGCGACACCGTGCCTTTGCCCGCCGCTGCCGGGCCGTCTATGGCAACCGCAAAGCTCACGATACCTGCCGCTCCAGCGCCGCACCAAGACGCGCCATCAGTGGCTCGAAAATCGGGAAAGAGGTCGAAATCGGCCCGCCATCATCCACCGACACCGGGGCCTGACTGGCCATGCCAAGGATCAGGAAGGACATGGCAATCCGGTGATCAAGATGGCTTGCACAGATGGCCCCGCCGGCAACGCCGCCTGCACCCTGCCCGTTCACGCTCCACCAGTCCGGGCCATCCTCGACCGGCACGCCATTGGCGCGCAGCCCCGTGGCCATGGCTTCGATCCGGTCGCTCTCCTTGACCCGCAACTCCTTGACGCCGCGCATCATGGTCTGGCCCCGGGCGTTGGCCGCGACAACCGACAGGATGGGATATTCATCGATCATGCTGGCCGCGCGCGCCGGCGGCACTTCGATGCCGACCATATCGGGTGAATAGCGCGCGCGCAGATCGGCCACCGGCTCACCACCCTCCTCGCGCATATTCTCATAGCTCAGATCAGCGCCCATCTCGATCAGCGTGGTGAACAGCCCCGCCCGTGTCGGGTTCAGCCCGATCCCCGGCACCAGCACATCCGAACCGGGAACGATCAGCGCCGCGCAGACCGGAAAAGCCGCCGAGGAGGGATCGCGCGGCACGGCGATCTCCTGCGGGCGCAGCTCGGGCTGACCGGTCAGGGTGATCACCCGACCCTCGTCGCTGTCCTCAACCGTGATCGTCGCGCCAAAACCCGCCAGCATCCGTTCGGTGTGATCGCGCGTGGCTTCGCGCTCCACCACCACGGTCTCGCCCAGCGCATTCAGCCCCGCCAGCAGCACGGCCGATTTCACCTGGGCCGAGGGCACCGGCACCACATAGCGCACCGGCACCGGATCATCCGCCCCTACCACCGTCATCGGCAAGCGCCCCCCCGAGCGCCCCACCGCGCGCGCGCCGAACAGCGCCAGAGGATCGGTGACCCGCGCCATGGGCCGCCCGTTCAGACTGGCATCACCACTGAAGGTCGCCGTGATCGGACAGGTGGCCATCGCCCCCATGATCAGACGCACGCCGGTTCCGGAATTGCCGCAATCAATCACCTGGTCGGGTTCACAAAATCCACCCACACCCACGCCCCGCACGCTCCAGTTGCCACCGCCATGATCGGTGACCCCGGCCCCGAAGGCCCGCATGGCGCGCGCGGTATCCAGAACATCCTGCCCTTCCAGCAGGCCACTGATGCGTGTCTCTCCGACGCATAGCGCGCCAAGGATCAGCGCGCGATGCGAGATCGACTTGTCCCCCGGGACCTCGGCCATACCGCTCAATGCGCCGCAGGCGCGCGAGATCATGGGAACAGGAGCACCGTGGCCCGACATGAGACACCCTTCAAGAAAACTCGGTGCACCGGGCTTACCCAATCCCTGCCACCCGGTCCAGCCGATATGAGCGGCCGTTTCTTTCTGGTCTCAAATACCCAAAAAGAAATCCGACGACAGCCCGGCGCGTCTAACCCTGCCGGACAAAGCTGAGATAATGCGGCACCCGCCCTTCGCGCAGCGCCTTTTGCTCATAGCGCGTCGAGATCCAGTCGCCCCAGGGCAGACGCCAGTCATCGGCGCGCTCGGCGCTCCATTCAAAACCCGCGCGCGGCACCTCCTGCAGGGTCTGGCGCACGTAATCGGGAATATCCGTGGCCACGCGCAGCATGGCTCCGGGTTTCATCACGCGGGCCAGCGGGCCCAGGTGTTCCGGTGTGACAAAGCGACGGCGGTGATGGCGCGCCTTGGGCCAGGGATCGGGATAAAGCAGAAACGCCCGTGAGATCGACTGATCGGGCAGCACATCCATCAGATCGCGCGCGTCGCCGGGATGCACGGCAAGGTTATCCACGCCGGCCCGGCGAATCTTGCCCAGCAGCATCGCCACGCCGTTGATATAGAGTTCGGCTCCGATAATGCCCACGCCCGGATTTTCGCGCGCCTGATGCACCAGATGTTCGCCCCCGCCAAAACCGATCTCCAGCCAGACATCGCGCCCCCCGAACAGGGCCGGCAGATCAAGCGGAGTGCGCTCGGGGTTGGCCTCCCAATCCACGAGGCCCGGCGAGAGCGTGCCGAGGTCTTCGTCCAGATAGGCCTTCTGGCTCTGCTTGAGGGTTTTGCCCTTCAGGCGGCCATAGAAATTGCGATGTGGACGTTGGCTCTGGGTCATGGCGCGGGGATGTACGCCACTGGATCGCGCGGAGCAAGGCGGATTGCAGACACGGGTCTTGCCCCGCTCGGATCGCATTCCGGCAGGGGGTTGGACCGTCATCTGTGCATCAAGGCGTCAGGGGGCGGGCCCGCTGAAAAAGCAATGGTTCTGCCGGGCCCGGCCTGTCAGGCCGAACCAGCAGGAATGCGCGAAAGAAAAACCATCTTCCTGATCGCACCACCCGGTGCCAAACGGATGGTCATGCAGCTGCGAGAGAGGGTGTAACCGCCCCGCCTTACGGTCGCGTTACACCACCGTGCGCCGGGCCTGCGGACTCTGCGCAGTCGCGCGGGTTCACAGCTGCGCGCTGGGACGGGCCTTGATACGGTCGAACCAGTCTTGCGTGGCCGTGTTGGCCTCGGGAATACCCATCTTCACCACGCGGGCGAAATCGACAAAGACAAAGCCCGTCAGATCCGCCAGCGAGAAACTCTCCCCTGCCAGATAGGGGCTTTCGCTCAGCCGCGCCTCCAGCAACTCGATAAAGGCCGCCACCCGCGCGCGCCCCCGTTCTGCCAGTTCGGGGATCTGGGCATAGGGCACCGGACCGGGCAAGGCGCGGTCTTTCATGGCCGGCGAGGCATTGCGCAGCGCTTCGGCCACGGGCATGCCGCCGTGTTGCTCGCAGATCGCCGTCCAGCTCCAGATCAGCCCGGTTTCCTCCGGGCTGCGCCCCATCAGGGGTGTGTCGGGAAAGGCCGCTTCGAGATAGGCCGCGATCCCGAGGTTTTCCGTCAGAACATGGCCCGCATCGGTCACCAGAACCGGCACGGTGCCGCGCGGGTTGATGGCCAGGAAATCGGGTTGCAGATGTTCGCCGTTGCGCAGATCGATCTGGCGGGTCTCAAGCGTGATGCCCTTTTCGGCGATAACCATGCGCGCGCGGCGCGGGCTGGGGGCGGTGGCGCAATCGTAAAAGATCATCAAGTCGTCCTCTGCTCGGGGGGGCGTTACTCGGTCAGCACGCCCGCGGCGCGCAGCACCGTGCGATGCGGGCGCCACATGTTGCCGTCAGGCTTGCGGACCGACTGGATGGCAAATCCCGGATCGACCCCGCGCGCCACCATATAGGCCAGCGCGAGATAGACCTCCTGCTGGGTGTCCAGATACATCCATTCGGCAAAATCCCACGGGCTGTCCCAGCCGAACTCGTCGGCTTCGCGCTCGTAATAGTCCTGGATATTGTCGCTGCTCCACTGGACCTGATGGAACCCCATGCGCGAGCCGCGTGTCATCGACCGGTTCTGCCCGGCCAGGAAGATCGTCACGCAAGAGCTGTCGCAATCGCCGTTCACGCGGGTATCCAGGCCGAAATCGATCACGATATCGCTGATCTTTTGCGACGCCCAGACCGAGCCACCGCCCGAGTTCAGCTCAAGCATGGTGATCTGGGGATTGGCGCTGAGCAGGTTCAGCAGGGGATCGACATCCTCGACCTCGATATCGGCCAGGGCGTCCGGCACATTCACGGTGTCATAGATCAGAGTATCGCCCGCGATCTGGAACTTGGGCGATACGTCCTGCGCAGCCCCGGCCCCGGCGCAGAGCACCAGGGCACAGGTGAGACTGCGCAGCACAGTCATGTCAGACCGCCGATTTGAGCGTCTCGACCAGATCGGTGCGTTCCCAGGAAAAGCCGCCATCGGCATCGGGTTCGCGACCGAAATGGCCATAGGCCGCGGTGCGCTGGTAGATCGGCTTGTTCAGCTCGAGGTGCTGACGGATGCCGCGCGGTGTCAGGTCCATCGCCTGCGCAATCGCGCGTTCGATGGCCACGGGCTCGACCTCACCGGTGCCGTGGGTATCGGCATAGATCGACAGGGGCTTGGACACACCGATCGCATAGGACAACTGGATCGTGCAGCGTTCGGCCATGCCAGCTGCCACGACGTTCTTGGCCAGATAGCGCGCCGCATAGGCCGCCGAGCGGTCAACCTTGGTCGGATCCTTGCCCGAGAAGGCACCACCACCATGGGGGGCCGCGCCACCGTAGGTGTCCACGATGATCTTGCGTCCTGTCAGGCCCGCGTCGCCATCCGGTCCGCCGATCACGAATTTACCCGTTGGGTTCACATGCCAGACGGTGTCGCTGGTCAGCCAGCCTTCAGGCAGAACTTCGGTGATGTAGGGCGCGACCATCGCGCGGATATCCTCCGAGGTCAGGCTTTCATCCAGGTGCTGGGTCGAGAGCACGACCGAGCTGACGCCAACAGGTTTGCCGTCCTTGTAAATCACCGAAAGCTGGGATTTGGCATCCGGGCCAAGCGCCGGCTCGGTGCCGTTCTTGCGCACCTCGGCAAGGCGACGCAGGATCGCGTGGGAATACTGGATCGGTGCCGGCATCAACTGTGGCGTTTCCGTTGTCGCATAGCCGAACATGATGCCCTGATCGCCAGCACCTTCGTCCTTGTTGTCCGCCGCGTTCACACCCTGTGCGATATGGGCGGATTGCTCGTGCAGCAGGTTGGTGATCTCGCAGGTGTTCCAGTGGAACTTGTCCTGCTCATAGCCGATGTCCTTGATACAGTCCCGCGCGATCTGCTCGATGCGGCCCATGTAGTCGTGCAGCTTGTCCTGATCGGACAGACCGACTTCGCCGCCGATCACAACGCGGTTGGTTGTGGCGAAGGTTTCAGCGGCAACGCGCGCTTCGGGTTCTTCGGCGATGAAAGCATCCAGAACGGCGTCCGAAATCCGGTCACAGACCTTATCCGGGTGACCCTCGGAAACGGATTCCGAGGTGAAGGTATAGTTATTACGGGACATGAAAAGTGCTCCATTAGGGTTAATTCTCTCACGCCAGGAAGCCGTTGCAAGAGACATTGGGTCGAATTACGCGGACATGTGGGTCTGGTCAATCGCTATTTGAGCGTTGCGTGCCTCTGTGCATTGCGCGCAACAATGGCTGCCGCCAGAAGCAGCAAAAGGATCAGAGCGGGCCAGTCGCCGCTGCGGGCATAGAGCGTGACAGGGCGCGGTTCCGGCAGGGCAGCATCGACATATCCGGCCTGCCCCAGCGGGATTTGCGCGATCAGGCGACCATAGGGGTCGATCATCGCCGAAATGCCGGTATTGGCCACCCGGATCATCGCCAGCCCCTGTTCGATCGCGCGCATTCGGGCCTGGGCCAGATGCTGATAGGGGCCCGAGCGTTCGCCGAACCATGCATCATTGGTGATCTGGATCAGCATGTCCGGGCGTGGCGTGCTGCGGGCAAGATCGGGAAAGACCGCCTCGTAACAGATCAGCGGCAGCGCCTGTCCCAGCGCGCCAAGATCCATAAGCTGCACACCGGGGCCGGCGCTGAAGCCCTGCCCCTCGCGCGCGGCGAAACCGTGCAGACCAAAGCGTGCGGCCAGATCGCCAAGGGGGATGTATTCTCCGAACGGCACCAGCTTGTGCTTGTCATAGACCTGCGACGGCACCGGCCCGTCCAGCAGGAACGCCGAATTATACATGCGGCGATCATCGCGGCGCTGGATGCCCGCAACGATCGGCACGCCGCCTGACAGGGTGATCATGTCTTCAAAGATCGGCCCGCCATATTCCATCAACGTCGGCACCGAGGTTTCGGGCCACACGATCAGATCCGGGCGCGGCAGGGCCGCCGAATATTCCAGATTGCGGTTCAGAAACACGGGCATCATCGCGGGATCCCATTTCTGATCCTGTGGCGCATTTGGCTGAACGAGGCGGATGGTGGCTGCGCGAAACTCGGTTTCGGGCAGGCGCGCCTGCAGCCAGAGGCCCAAGCCGACAAAGGCCACAACCGCCAGCGGTCCGGCAAGCCGCACCATCAGGGCATGGCGCGCACCAGCCGCAAGGGCCAGCGCCAAGCCCGCCCCCAGCGTCACCAGCCCCAGCCCATGCGGGCCGATGACCGACAGCATCAGATCCGGGCCAACGCCCACCCAGATCTGCGCCAGACCGGCCCAGGGAAAGCCGGTCAGAACATAAGCACGCGCCAGTTCCGCCAGCGCCAGGGCAACGACCAGTGCAGGCAGGCGCATCCGGGTGGCCCGAAAGGCCAGCCGGAACGCCCCGGCCCAGAATATCGCCAGTCCGGCGGCCATGAAGATCAGCGCAAATGGGGCCATCCAGCCAAAGATCTCGGGCTCGACCAGAAAGGGTTCGATGATCCACAAAAGTGCCACGGAGAAATAGCCCGTGCCGCAGGCCCAGCCCGTGGCCAGCGCCTGACGGCCCGTGGTGGCCCGCTCGAACAGAAGGAAGGCGACCGCAAGAAAGATCAGCGTCGCGTGCCAGAACCCGAAGGGCGCAATGCCCAGCGCGCCAATGCCACCGGCCAGAAATCCCAGAGCGGCGCGCGCACGCGGACCGGCTGGCTGGATCATCCGTCCTGAGCAGGCACACGGACCCGCAGGCGTTTGATCCGGCGCGGATCGGCATCCACGACCTCGAACTCGGGGCCATCGGGATGCAGCACGACTTCGCCGCGCGCAGGAACCCGGCCGCTGAGCATGAAGACAAGCCCGCCCAGCGTGTCGATCTCTTCCTCATCGACCTGATCATGATCGGTGAGGGATTGGCCGATCTCGGCCTCGAACTCGGTCAGGGGCGTCTTGGCAAGCGCCATGTAGCAGCCCGGTTTTTCCAGCACCCAGGGCAAATCCTCGCCAATGTCGTGCTCATCCTCGATTTCACCGATGACCTGTTCGATGAGGTCCTCGATCGTCACCAGACCATCGACACCGCCATATTCGTCGATCACCAGCGCCATGTGACGGCGTTCGGCCTGCATCTTGGTCAGCAGCACGCCGATCGGCATCGAGGGCGGCACGAACAACAGCGGGCGCAACATGCCCTTGAGATCAAAGGTCTTGCCCTTGCTGTTGAACCCATGGGTCAGGGCAAAATCCTTGAGATGGGCGAAACCGATGGGCGTATCCAGCGTGCCCTCATAGACCGGAAGCCGCGTCAGCCCGCTTTCGCGAAACACATCGACAAGCTCGTCCTTGGTTATGGTGTGGGGAACCGCGACGATCTCGGCTTTGGGGATGGCGACATCTTCGATGTTCATCCGCCGCAGATTGATCATGCCATGGGTTGTGCCCGGAGTTTGCGAGGGTTCCGACGAGTCCGCGCCGCTGTCAGAACCTGACGGGCTGAACGCGCCGAAAATCCGGCCTAAGAACCCCGAATTGTTGTCTGTGGACTCATCCTGCGCGCTTTGCGCTGCGTTAGAACTGCCTTCGTTGTCGCCCATTTGTCCTGTCCGAAAAGGGAAAAGCCCCGTTATCCTGTCCTATATGGGTCATCAATACCCATTGTGCCAAGTATCGTCGTCTCAGTTTGTTCCATCAAAGTGGCATCCCGGTCACGAATGTGATCATAGCCCAGAAGATGCAACACCCCGTGTATGACCAGATGGGTCACATGATCGGACAGGGGCTTGCCCGCCTCCATAGCCTCGCGCGCGCAGGTTTCATAGGCGATTGCGATGTCCCCCAGCGCAATCTCGCCGGTGATATCGGGGCCGGGCGCACGCGGCATCGCGCCCTCGGTTGCAGGGGCCAGATCCTCGGCGGGCCAGCTCAGCACATTGGTGGGCGTGGGCTTGTCGCGGAAATCGGCATTCAGCCGGGCAATATGGGCATCATCGCAGGCCAGCAGAGCCGCTTCGGTACTGTCACTGTCGATCCCCAGATGCGCCAGCGTACTGTCATAGGCGCGTGTGCCCAGCGCTTCGAGGTCCAGCTCGGACCAGCGCGCATCCTCGATCATGATCTCCAGCCCCATGGCCCGTCATCCTTGTTCGCAGATCGTCCACGAAGCGCGGGATTTGCAGGGTCGTAGTGCGCGCTCAGGTGGAGGTATCGGCGTCATAGGCTTCGATGATGGCCGCGACAAGCGGGTGGCGCACCACATCTTTGGCGGTGAAATAGTTGAAGCTGATCCGGGGGATCGATTTCAGCAACCGTTCCGCATCCGCCAGACCCGAAGGCACATGGCGCGGCAGGTCGATCTGGGTACGGTCTCCGGTGATCACCATGCGCGAGCCTTCGCCAAGCCGCGTGAGGAACATCTTCATCTGCATGGTCGTGGCGTTCTGTGCCTCATCCAGCACCACGAAGGCATTCGACAGGGTCCGCCCGCGCATGAAGGCCAGCGGCGCGATCTCGATCCGCTTTTCCTCGATCAGCTTGGCCAGTTGCTTGCCCGGAAGAAAGTCGTTCAGCGCGTCGTACAGCGGCTGCATGTAGGGATCGACCTTGTCCTTCATGTCGCCCGGCAGATAGCCCAGCTTTTCGCCTGCCTCGACCGCGGGACGGCTGAGGATGATGCGATCCACATGGCCATTGATGAACATGTTCACGCCGACGGCAACCGCCAGATAGGTCTTGCCGGTACCGGCCGGGCCGATGCCAAAGGCCAGTTCATGTTCGAAAAGGGAATGCACATAGGCCTTTTGCGCATCCGTGCGGGGCTCGACCAGCTTCTTGCGGGTCTTGATCTCGACCTTGCCGCCGCGGAACATCTCAAGCTGATCGCCCCGGCCTGCGCCGGGCACCAGAGGTGACTTGTCCATGCGCAGCTCGCGGTCGATATCGCCCAGTTCGACCTCACGCCCCTGTTCCAGCCGCGTATAGAGCGCCTGCAGCACTTCAAGAGCCCCTTTCTGTGCGTCTTCCTCGCCCAGAATCGCAAGCTGGTTACCCTTGTGCAGGATCTGCACCGAGAAATGCTGTTCTATCGGAACAAGGTTTCGGGAATGTTCGCCGACCAATGCGGCCATGAGAAGATTGTCTGGAAACTCGATCAACAGCTCGGCTGGGGCTGTCGCCGTATCTGCTGGGGTTAGGGCGCTGATGACCAATCTGCTCTCCTTGCTTTTTCTTGAGTGAGCTTGGCAAACCCGTGCGGGCGAGGCAAGCGAATGAGGCATAATTTCACGAAACTGGTACAGAATTCTTCCGGCGCTGTCGCCGCTTTGGGCGCAGGATCGGATGGCGGAACGAAAAAGGCCGCCCGCGTGATGCGGACGGCCCTGCTGTCATATGATCCCGAAGCGATCACAGGATATCCGGGAAGGACGAACCCTCCTTGAATGGGCCGGTGGCCGTGTTGGGCGGTGCGACGCCCGAACAGACCGGTTTGCCGTAAGGATCCAGACGCTGGGACAGATAACCTTCGACGCCATCGTCGATGATCCAGTGGTCACAGCCCACCGGATCAACCCAGATCCCGGCCTTGAGGGTCGAGAGGTCCTTGCTGTCAAAGCCGCGGTCCACGGTTTTGTCGATCTTTTCGCAGGCAGAGATCGTTCCGGCGACCAGCAGCAGCATGGCTGTTTTTGCAATATTCATGACAAGGTCCCCTTAACGGATACAAATGATTTCGACGCGGCGGTTCTTGGCCATACCTGCAGCGGTCGCATTGGATGCGGCAGGCAGGCGTTCGCCGTAACCACGCACATCCGCGATGCGCGCACCGGTCGAGGCCGCGATGCGGGCGACCGAGTTGGCGCGGTTATAGCTCAGGCGCATGTTATAGGCATCCGAGGCGCGGCTGTCGGTGTGACCGGTGATGATGAAGGCCGTCGCGGTTGATTGCGAAAAGAACTCCTCCAGACGCTTCTGGCCGTTGGGATGGATGCGATAGCTGTCGGTTGCAAAGAACTGATCCGAGTTCATCACGCCACAGACATTCCCGCGCCGGCACACCGGGATACCCTGACGGGTCACATGCGGGGTCATTTAGCCTTCGGCACCGTCATCCATGACCCAATGCTCGCACCCGTCCGGATCGACCCAGATCGTGGGCACATATCTTTCGCCGATCACCACGTTCTGACCCGAACTGCTGGTCTGCGCTGCAGACGGCAGCGGCGTGACGAGCAGCGTGACTGCGGCAATGCTGGCAGCGGCCACGGCAGTCATCAGCGTCTTTAAGCCAAACTCATTCACCTTGAACATCCTTTACTCCGATTTCCCCCTGAAGAGGCAGAGACTGGCAACATGCGCCAAGGAATGTTCCTGAGGCCCCCACCTCGTATTGAGATCAGGTTAAAAAACTTCTGGTTACATGAAAAGACAAAATCACTAGATCTAGATATTGTGATCTATCTTAAGACAAAATCGAATTAGAGGCCCATTGCCCCCCATTCGTGATTTTGGAGCGGGGGCCAAGCCCCGGAATCCGACGATTTCAGCCGACCAGCGCGCCCGCAAGGGAATTGGTGCTGGAGGACACGATTCTGACCTGGGCCAGGGTTCCCACCGGGGCCGGGCAATCGGCCACATGGACCGCGTGCAGGTGGTCCGACTTGCCCACCATCTGGCCCGCAAGGCGCCCTTCGCGCTCAAAAAGCACACCAACCGTCTTGCCCACCATCGCATCCTGTGCGGCACGTTGCTGGGTGCCCAGCAATGCCTGAAGGCGGTGCAGGCGTTCGGTCTTTTCGGCCTCGGGCACCTGATCGCGTTCGGCGGCCGGCGT
This sequence comes from Aestuariivita sp., assembly GCF_049276915.1. Classification (NCBI taxonomy): domain Bacteria; kingdom Pseudomonadati; phylum Pseudomonadota; class Alphaproteobacteria; order Rhodobacterales; family Paracoccaceae; genus Aestuariivita; species Aestuariivita sp. The sequence continues at coordinate 10,990 of NZ_JBASXK010000125.1, forward strand.
TCCGGGGCGGGTTGAATACTTGAAGGAATAGGCGGTGCCGTATCTGACCTCTTCGACCAGATCCATGGTGGCCTGGAAATCCGCCTCGGTCTCTTCCGGGAAGCCGACGATGAAATCACCCGAGATCAGGATATCGGGGCGCGCGGCACGGATGCGCTCGATCAGGCGCAGATAGCTTTCGGCGGTATGGGCGCGGTTCATCCGTTTGAGGATCTTGTCCGATCCCGCCTGCACCGGAAGATGCAGATAGGGCATCAGCTTGGCGCAGGTGCCATGCGCCTCGATCAGGGCCTCATCCATGTCATTGGGATGGGACGTGGTAAAGCGGATGCGCTCAAGCCCGTCGACCTTGTCCAACTCCCAGATCAGCCGGGCCAGCGACCAGTCGCCCCCGTCCGGACCCGCGCCGTGATAGGCATTCACGTTCTGACCCAACAGGGTGATTTCACGCACGCCGCGCTCCACCAGATCGCGCGCTTCGGTGATCACGCGATCCACCGGGCGCGAGACTTCGGCGCCGCGGGTATAGGGCACCACGCAGAAGGCACAGAACTTGTCGCAGCCTTCCTGCACGGTCAGAAAGGCGGTCGGGCCGCGTCTGGCCTTGGGTCGGGCCTTGAGATGCTCGAACTTGTCTTCTTCGGGGAAATCCGTGTCCAGCGCCTTTTGACCAGCGCGCGCCCTGGCCTCGAGCTCGGGCAGGCGGTGATAGCTTTGCGGCCCCACGACCAGATCGACCATGGGCTGACGGCGCATGATCTCGGCCCCTTCAGCCTGCGCGACACAGCCCGCGACACCGATTTTCAGGTCCGGTTTTTCGGCCTTCAGCCTCTTGAAGCGCCCCAGTTCGGAATAGACCTTTTCAGCGGCCTTTTCACGGATATGGCAGGTGTTGAGCAGGATCATGTCGGCATCATCCGGTGTGGAGGTTTCCACATATCCCTGGGTGCCCAGAGCCTCGGCCATGCGCTCACTGTCATAGACATTCATCTGACAGCCATAGGTCTTGATAAACAGCTTTTTGGGCTCTGCCATGAGGACACCGGTTGTTGGCGGGATTGCCGGTGCTTCTAGACCAACGTGCACCACCTTGCAATGCACGCGGATTTAACCGATTCTGACGCATAACCAGAGTTCACAAAGATCAAAGGCCCCCATGGCAGGAACCACCTATCCTTCGCTGAGCGCTTTTTTGAAGGACGCGCGCCGTGCTTTGGCCAAAGGCCCTGTGGCGATCATCCTGATCGAGGACGAGGCCGAGGTCGCCTCGACCCTGCGCCACCATCTGGATATCAGGTTCAAGGTGGTCGTGGCCCTGATGCCCGATGCCTTCAGCCTGCCTGCCGATGTCGAAGGCAAGGTGCTGCGGGTCAATCATGCCGTCTCACAGGCCGAGGCGGGGCGCGATGCGATCAACAGGATCATCGCGGCGGCTCCGGGTGTGTGGATGTATTACTGCTATAACGGGGAATACCTGTTCTATCCCTTCTGCGAGACGCGCAGCATCGGCGAGATGCTGACCTTCCACACCGAAGAGCGGCGCGATGCGATGCTGTGCTATGTGGTCGATCTTTATGCCGATGATCTGACCGAATGCCCCAATGCGGTCTCGCTTGAGCGCGCCCATCTTGACCGCACGGGATATTACGCGCTGGCCCGCCCCGATCCTGTCACCACCCATCCCAAGGAACGGCAACTGGATTTCTTTGGCGGCCTGCGCTGGCGCTATGAGGAACATATCCCCGAGGTCAGCCGCAAGATCGACCGGATCTCACTGTTCATGACCAAACCGGGGCTGGAGCTGCGCGCCGATCACACGTTCAATGATGAAGAATACAACACCTATGCTTGCCCCTGGCACAACAACCTGACGGCGGCAGTCTGTTCGTTTCGCACCGCAAAGGCGCTGAAAAGCAATCCGGGCTCGGCCTTCGATATCCACACGTTCAAATGGCACAACACCACCACATTTGAATGGCATTCGCGCCAGTTGCTGGATCTGGGACTGATGGAACCGGGCCAATGGTTCTGAGGCCACTGGTCTTTGCAACGCAGCGCGACGCCCCGCCACAGGTGTTGGCCCCCTGACACAAGTTACCCGATCAGAGAGCGTATCGGGCACGGCTCCGATATTGCCAAGTGATGTTGTCAGATGACGGGTTTGAGCCCAACGCAGACGTGGCTTTCGCTGTATTTCGCTTGCGTCGATCGCACGACGTGGGAAACCTGGCTGACAGTTCACCAGCTCCGGGCTAGCCTCGAATAAGCAGGGAGGTAACAATGCAAAAAAGGCTTGCTGCGGTTCTGGCGGCGGATGTTGTCGGATACTCAGCATTGATGGACCATAATCGGGACCAGACGCTCAAATCTCTCAAGGCTTTCCGAGAAGAGACCTTGATGCCCGCGCTCGTGGAGCATGCAGGACGACTCGTCAAGAGCATGGGGGACGGCTGGATCGTCGAGTTCCGGTCTGCCTCAAATGCCGCCGAATGTGCGATTTCCATCCAATCGGCCGAAAAGCCGGCAGACATCCAGCTCCGCATCGGCGTTCACACTGGCGAAGTCATTACCGACGGCGAAGACATCTTCGGCGATGGAATCAACATTGCCGCGCGCCTTGAGGCACTGGCCGAGCCTGGGCAGATATTGCTATCGGATACCGCGCATAACAGCCTGGACAGAACCGCCGCGGCCTTGTTCTTCGGCGGTGGAGACACCCAGCTGAAAAACATTGCACGTCGCGTTGGTGTGTGGCGGTGGCCTGATGGTTCGGCGCTGAAACAAACAGCGTCCACCTTTGACAAGCCCGGCATTGCCGTGCTGCCGTTCGACAACATGTCGGGTGATCCGGAGCAGGAGTATTTCTGCGACGGCATCAGCGAGGACATCATCATCGAACTCTCGCGGTTCCAGGACCTGTTTGTTATCGCCCGCAACTCTTCGTTCTCCTTCAAGGGGCGATCAGTGACGCACCGGGACGTCGCGCGAGAACTCGGCGTAAGATACATGCTTGAAGGCAGTCTGCGCCGAGCGTCGAACCGTATACGCATCACTGCGCAGTTGATCGAATGCGGGACAGGGACCCACATCTGGGCCGAGCGCTATGACCGCAATCTGGAAGACATCTTCGAACTTCAGGACGAGATAACGCGCAGGGTCGTCGGCGCAATCGCACCGCAAATTACTCAGGCCGAACTTGCGCGTGCAAGCCGAGTGCAGGATATCGACTTCAATTCCTATGACCTGGCCCTCAAGGCCCAAGCCCTCTTTCAGCAAGGCGCATATCTGGACGAAAGGGGATACGAGAACGTCCTGGCATTGGCCCAACAGGCGATCGACCTCGACCCGCGCAACACGCAGGCAATTTGGTTCAAAGCCTATGCCTACGCCAACCGCTATCTTCTTCAACTCGACGACAATCCAGACGAAATGCTTAATCTAGCCGAAGCGGCGGCGGAACGCCTGTTCCAGAGTGACAGGTCCGACCCGAGGGCTTTGACGGTCCGGGGCATAATCCGCCATTTCCGGCGCGCATACGACGAGGCTACCTCTGATTTTCGACGCGCCTTCGAACTCAATCCGAACTTCGCCTTGAACATCTTTTTCATGGCCTGGCATGAATCGCTCGTTGGGCGGCTCGATGAAGCAAAGGAACACGCACAGCTTGCGTTACGCCTGTCGCCGCGAGATGCCGATGCCTGGATAGGCAACGCCTATCTTGCACTCGCTCAGGCATGTTTTGCCGAGAGTAATTTCGTGGACGCCCGGTATTGGGGAGAACGTGCCATTCAGATGACACCGCGCGCGCCAATTCGGCGGGCCTTGATGATCGCAGCTTCAGCCCATCTCGGCCGACTGCATGAAGCGCGGCCACATGCCGATGCCTTGGCTACGTTCGCGCCGACATTTCTGGATAACATCACGTCGGGGCGTCTTACCTTGTATCGCCTGCCTGAGCACAACTCTCTTCTTGTCGACGGGATCGCGAAATCTGGGGTGTGATCCCGAATCGGAGTTGGCACCATTCCCTCGGCAGCCAACCAAGCCTGATGATCAGCCATATGTCGGCTTTGTCCCCATGGCAGCCCCCCAACCTTCGTCGGAGCAACCGAGGGCGTACCAGTGGCAGACCGGAAAGCTTACATCAGGCAGGCAACACTAACGGAACATCCCGATCCGGCGGAACCAGATAAACAGCACAATCCCCATTGCCACCAGCAGGGCACAGACAATCGCAAAGGCGTGGGGATCATTCACGCCGGGCACGCCGCCCACGTTAATGCCCAGCAATCCCGTCAACAGACCCAGCGGCAGGAAGATCGCCGCCACAACCGACAGCACCAGCATGCGCCGGTTCATCCCCTCGGCGCGCTGATCCATCACCTGGTCGTGCACCACCTGCGCGCGATCGCGAATGGCATCCAGTTCTTCGCCCAGCCGCAGCATCCGTTCTGCGGCTTCGCGCAGATGCGCGCGGTCATCTTCCTGCATCCAGCCGCGGCTTTCGATGTCCAGCGTGGTCAGCGCGTCGCGCTGCGGCACAAGATAGCGGCGCAGCAGGATGGCCGCGCGCCGCAACCCCGCCAGTTCGCCACGAGCGATGTCCGGCTGGGACTCAAGCATGGCCTCTTCGATGGCGTCTATGCGCTCATTCAGCCCGGCGATGGCCGGCTCGGCCCGGTCTGCAAGCCTGAGCGCAAGATCGGCCACGAAACCGCCCACCGTGCGCGGTCCGTCGCCCCGTTCGATGGCGGCGACAAGATCGGCGACTGCCACCAGCGGGCGAACCCAAACACCCACGATACGTCCCGGCTCAAGCCAGAGCCGCACCGAGACCATGTCTTCGGGTTCCGCCCCCGGATTGAGGTTCACGCCGCGCAGGTTCAGCACGACACCGCGCCCATGCACCGTGCAGCGCGGGCGGGTTTCTTCGGCGGTCAGCGCTTTGACCACATACTCATCCAGACCACAGGTCTCCAGAAGGCGTTCGGCCCCGGGATGATCGCGGCGCAGATGCAGCCAGCTGAACGCGCCGGTATCCGTCGACAGATGCGCGGGATCCACCGCTTGCGCCCCGCCTGAGCCATCAAACTGCAGGGCGATAACATCCAACAAACCTGTCTGCTGCGCTGTCATGCCCGGCCTTTCACCCTGCGCTTTGCCCGGCAGGATATCCAAAAGCGGGGCAAAGTCTCAAAAAGTTTACGAAGGTTTTAGCCAGAGCGGCGCATTTGGTACATTTTTGCGCCCAGACCGGCACGGCAGCGCCGCGATCTTTACCCGGTAATGACACTATCTTTTGATAGTGCCTCGGGTCATGCTCGATTTCACCGCACCCAGACTGCAACCCCAACAGATGCGCTGCCAGCGCCGGGCGCATCTTGCGCGCAGGTCCGCGCGGCTGTGCCAATTCCTGCTGGCCGGGCTGCTGGGCTGTGCGCTGGTGATCGAACCATCGCTGGTCACGGCAACGCGCGGTGGCATGGCAAGCCTGATGGCCAGAATACAGGTTGAGGCCCGGGTGCTGACAGAAGCGCGCCTGTCCCTGCCCGCGACAGTGCCGATCCTGCGCCTGCCCCTGGGCGAGGCAGACGAGGGTGGGACGGTGGCGCAAGCCGACACGACGATCCTGCGCCCCTGAGCGGGCTCAGGCGATCGACATCAGTTCGATCTCGAAGGTCAGGTCCTGACCGGCCAGCGGATGGTTGGCATCCAGCGTGACTTCGGTCTCTGACACGTCGACGACAACCACGGGCACGGCCTGTCCGCTTGGGGTCTGCATCTGCAGCTGCGTGCCGATATCCAGCGGGATCTCGGCCGGGATGCCTTCGCGCGGGACCGCCTGACGCATGTCGGGATCACGTGGGCCATAGGCATCCTGACAGTCGATCTCGACCGTTTTCTTGTCACCGACGCTCATGCCGGGCAACGCCACGTCCAGTCCCGGAATGATCTGGCCACTGCCGACTTCGAACTCCAGAGGGGCACGCCCTTCAGAGCTGTCAAAGGTGGTGCCGTCCTTCAGGGTGCCGGTGTAATGAATGCTGACAGTATCGCCGGGTTTGACCTCGGTCATAAGCGTCTCCGATATGTTTGGGGGGGAAAGGGTGAGGCCGCGTCTCTCGCGGGTGCTCAGGCTCACCCCTAGCCTAACGTCTCGAGAGCGGATGTAAACCGCGGGCGCGCGGACCCTTTCGCCTGCGCCGGGCCTGTGCCAGATTGCGCCCAACAAAAGGAGGGGCGCATGGCCATTACCACATGTGTGTTCGATGCCTATGGAACGCTGTTCGATGTCTCGGCCGCCGCGCGACAGGCATCGCAGGAACCGGCCTTTCCGGACCTGAAGGACCGTTGGGGCGATCTGGCGAACCAGTGGCGCCTGAAGCAGTTGCAATATACCTGGCTGCGCGCTGTGGCCGATGCCCATACCGATTTCTGGGAGGTGACGCAGAACGGTCTGGACTGGGCGCTGGAGGCCACGGGGCTGGATGGCGACGCCGCCCTGCGCCAGCGCCTGCTGGATCTTTACTGGGAATTGCAGGCCTATCCCGAGGTGCCCGCCATGCTGGCGGCACTCAAGGCGGCAGGGCTGAACACGGCGATCCTGTCCAATGGTTCGCCCGAAATGCTGGCTGGCGCGGTGCAATCCGCCGGGATCGGCGCGGTGCTGGATGATGTGCTTTCGGTGCAAAGCGTGGGCATCTTCAAACCCGACGCGCGGGTCTATGACCTGGTGGGCGCGCGGTTCGGCTGCGGCAAGGACGAGGTTCTGTTCGTGTCCTCCAACGGCTGGGACGCGGCCTGCGCGACGGGTTATGGCTTTGCCACGGCCTGGGTGAACCGCGCGGGCGAACCGCTGGATCGCCTGCCCTGGACACCGGCCACGATCCTGTCCGACCTGACAACCATCCCTCATATAGCAGGTGCCTGATGCCAACCTTTACCGCCTCTGACGGTCTGAACCTGTTTTACAGCGACGAAGGTGCAGGCCTGCCGGTTCTGTGCCTGTCCGGCCTTACGCGCAACACGCTGGATTTCAACTATGTCAGCCCGCATCTGTCGGATTGCCGGTTGATCAAGATGGATTACCGCGGGCGCGGTCAGTCCGACTGGGCCGAGGATTTCATGACCTATCAGGTGCCCATCGAAGTGGGCGACGTGATCACCATGCTGGATCATCTGGGCCTTGAGAAAGTCGCCATTCTGGGCACCTCGCGCGGGGGTCTGGTGGCGATGGGTCTGGCCGTGGCGGCCCCCGATCGCATCCTGGGTGTCGCGTTCAACGATATCGGCCCGGTGATCGAACCCGTGGGGCTGGATGTCATCAAGGGCTATCTCGGGCGCAATCCGGTCTGGAAAACCCATGAAGAGGCCGCACGCGAGTTGCCAAGGGTCATGACCGGGTTTCGAAACGTACCCGACACGCGCTGGATGCAAGAGGCCCGCACGCTTTATCGCCAGACAGCGGATGGTCTGAGCATTACCTATGACCCGCGCCTGCGCGACGCGGTGCTGGCCACCGGCGGGCAGCCAGCCCCGGATCTCTGGCCCTTTTTCGAGGCGCTGATCGGCAAGCCGATGGCGCTGATCCGGGGGGCAAACAGCGATTTGCTGTCACCCGAAACAGTGGCCGAGATGGCACGCCGCGCCCCCGGCCTGATCGTGGCCGAGGTGCCCGACCGCGCCCATATCCCTTATCTCGACGAGGCGGAATCCGTCGCCGCCCTGCGCACATGGCTGGAGCTGATGACATGAATATCGACATGATCGAAGCCGCCGCGGCGCGGCTGCAAGGCCATGCAAGACGCACGCCGCTGCTGAGCTCGCCCTTTCTTGACGAGATCGCCGGACGGCGTGTCTGGATCAAACCGGAATGTCTGCAACATACCGGAAGCTTCAAGTTTCGCGGTGGCTGGTCGGCGGTTTCGGCGCTGGAACCCGAGGTGCGCGCGCGCGGCGTCATCGCCTTTTCCAGCGGCAATCATGCGCAAGGCGTCGCATTGGCGGCGCGCCTGCATGGCGTTTCGGCGGTGATCATCATGCCATCGGATGCGCCGCGCATGAAGATCGACAACACCCGCGCCCTCGGGGCCGAGGTGGTGCTGTATGATCGCAACTCGCAAGACCGCGACGCCATCGGGGCCGAGCTGTCACAGGCCCGCGGGCTGACCCTGATCAAACCTTTCGACGAGCCGCAGGTCATCGCCGGACAAGGCACCGCAGGGCTGGAAATCGCCGCGCAGGCCGCCGAAGTCGGCGTCACGCGGGCCGATGTGCTGGTCTGTTGCGGCGGCGGCGGTCTGACCTCGGGCATCGCGCTGGCGCTGGAGGCCAAAGCCCCCGCCATGCGCGTGCGCCCGGTTGAGCCGGAAGGCTTTGATGATGTGGCCCGCTCCCTTGCCTCGGGCGGCATCGAACGCAACAACCGGACCTCTGGCTCGCTGTGCGATGCGATCCTGACACCGGCACCGGGTGTGCTTACCTTTCCCATCATGCACCGGCTCTGTGGCCCCGGCATCGTGGTCAGCGAAGACGAGGCACAGCGCGCCATGGTGGCGGCCTTCGAACGGCTCAAGCTGGTGGCCGAACCGGGTGGCGCGGTTGCGCTGGCGGCCGCGCTCTATCATGGCGACGCCATCGACGGGGATGACGTCATCGCCACGATTTCGGGCGGGAATGTCGATGCACATGTCTTTGCCGACGCCCTCGGCCGATTTGGCGGCAAGGCGTAAGCGGTGCGGCGCGGACCATCCCATTGCAGGCCTTTCCCCAAGACGGCAAAATGCTCTAACACTGCCTGATCACGCCAAGGAGACCCCCCATGCAGATCGCCGATCTGGGAGACGTTCAGCTTCATTATCGCATCGACGGGCCCGACGATGGTGCACCGCTGGTCTTTGCCAATTCACTGGGCACCGATCTCAGGCTGTGGGATGAGGTTCTGCCGCTTCTGCCTCAGGGCCTGCGCATCATCCGCTATGACAAGCGCGGCCACGGGCTGTCCTCCTGCCCGCCCGCGCCCTATACGATGGGTGCGCTGGTTTCGGATGCCGAACGCCTGCTGGATCATCTGAAGCTGCGCGACTGCCTGTTCGTGGGCCTGTCCATCGGCGGCATGATCGCGCAGGGCCTCGCGGCCAAGCGACTTGATCTGGTGCGTGCGCTGGTGCTGTCCAACACCGGGGCGAAAATCGGCACCCGCGAGATGTGGGCCGAGCGCATCGCGGCCGTCGAGGCCAACGGGATCGAGGCGCTGGCCGATCCGGTGATGGAGCGCTGGTTCTCGGCCTCTTTCCGCGCCACGCCGGAACTGGCTCTGTGGCGCAACATGCTGGTGCGCCAGCCTGCTGCGGGCTATGCGGGCTGCTCGGCGGCTATCGCGGGGACGGATTTCTATACCACGACGGCAGCGCTGCGCCTGCCAGTGCTGGGCATCGCGGGCAGCGCGGATGGCTCGACCCCGCCCGATCTGGTGCGCGAAACCGTTGATCTGGTGCCGGGTTCGAAATTCCATCTGATGCGCGGCGTCGGGCATCTGCCCTGCGTGGAGAACCCGCGCGACTATGCGCAGGTCCTGAGTGATTTCCTGCGCGAGACGGGACATATCTGACCCATGGCAGCCTCGGTTTTCGACAGCCCGCTTTACAGCCGCCTCTTTCCCACCGGCGAGGTCGGCCGGCTGTTCACCGACAGCGCCGAACTGCGCGCCATGCTGCTGGTCGAAGGGGCGCTGGCGCGGGTGCAGGGGGCGCAGGGCATCATCCCCGAGACCAGCGCCCAGGCGATCCACCGCGCCACCATGGAGGTGCAGATCGACCCGGCGTCCCTGAGTGCGCCAACGGGCGAGAACGGGGTCAGCGTGCCGGGGCTGGTGGCGGCGTTTCGTGGCGAGATGAACGCGCCGGAACATGCGCAATATGTCCATTGGGGCGCGACATCGCAGGATATCATCGACACGGCGCTGATGCTGCGCCTGCGCCAGGCGCTGAGCCTGTGCGAAGAGGCCTTGCGCGCCACGCTGAACGCCCTTGCGGCGCTGGCCGGAGAGCATGCCGCATTGCCCATGGCCGCGCGCACCTATGGGCAGGACGCCACGCCCACGTCTTTCGGGGCGGTGGTGGCCGGCTGGGGCTGGCCGCTTCTGGACCTGTGTGCAGAGATCACGGCGCTGAAGCCCGCAACGCTCTGGGTGTCGCTGTCCGGAGCGGCGGGCACATCGGCGGCCCTTGGCCCAAAGGCCGATGCGACGCGAGCCGCTCTGGCCGAGGCCCTGGGTCTGCATGATCCGGGTCGCGGCTGGCATACCGACCGTGGCCCCGTCCTGCGCCTTGCGGGATGGACGGGCCGGGTCAGCGCGGCGCTGGCCAAGATCGGCGAAGATCTGACGCTTCTCAGCCGCTCGGGCACGGGCGAGGTGGCGCTGTCGGGATCGGGGGCCTCATCGACAATGCCGCAAAAGCAAAACCCGGTGGCTCCTGCGGCGCTGAGCGCCCTGAACGCGCAGACACAGGCGCAGCTGGGCGCGCTGATGGCGGCGGGCGTGCATCGCGACCAGCGCGACGGGGCGGCATGGTTCGGCGAATGGCTGGCCCTGCCGCAGCTGGTGCTGGGCACCGCATCGGCGCTGGAGATCGCCCGCACCCTGGCCGGCCAGATCGCACCGCGCCCCGAGGCCATGGCCGCGCATCTGGCTGCCGGGATGGACATGATCCATGCCGAGGCGCTGAGCTTTGCCCTTGCCGCCCGGATGGCGCGACCCGAGGCGCAGGCGCTGGTCAAGGCGCTGTGCCGTGACGCCCAGCAAAGCCGGACCCCCCTGTCGGTTCTGGTGGCGCGCGATCACCCCGACCTGGACGGAGCCGTGCTGTTCGATCCGGCCCACCAGATGGGCAATGCGCCTGCGGACGCCCGGCGGTTCGTGCAGGCGGTTGCGCGGCTGGGCTGAGCGGATCATGGGGGCTCTGCCCCCGCGCCAAGGGGCGCTCCCCCGGGGTATTCAAGACCAGAAAGAGAGGCAGGACGGGGCCTGATTTTCCTGTGGGTTTTCAAATATTCCCAAGGGGTTCGCAGGTGCAGTCCCTTGGCCGGGCGGCGATTGCGCCCCTTTCCAACAGCGGCGCGCGCGCATAACGTGGCCCTTCAGAACCGAAGTGAGCCCCGATTTGCGCCTGCCCATCGTTTTTATCATGATCACCGTGATGCTGGACGCAATGGGCATCGGCCTGATCGTTCCGGTCATGCCCGAATTGCTGCTTGAGGTTCAGGGCGGAACTCTGGCCTCGGCGGCGCTTTGGGGCGGGGTTCTGTCGACGGTATTCGCGGTGATGCAGTTTCTGTTCGGACCGTTCATCGGGGCGATCTCGGACCGCTACGGGCGCAGGCCGGTGCTGCTGGTGTCGCTGATGGTGATGAGCCTGCAGTACCTGGTGATGGCGGTGGCCGGGTCGATCTGGCTGCTGCTGATGGGTCGGATCGTGGGCGGGATCACGGCGGCGACCGGGGCGACGGCCAGCGCCTATATGGCCGATATCTCCAAACCCCATGAGAAGGCCGCGAATTTCGGGCTGATCGGGGCGTCATTCGGAGCGGGTTTCGTTCTGGGACCGCTGATCGGCGGGATGCTGGGGGAATATGGCACCCGCGCGCCGTTCTTTGCCGCCGCCGCGCTGGCTGCGGTCAATGCGGTCTTTGGCTATCTGGTGCTGCGCGAGACCGTGACCGACCGCATCCGCCGCCCGTTTGAGTGGCGGCGCGCCAATCCGTTCGGCGCGTTCCGCCATCTTGCGCGGCTGCCGGGGATCGGCCCTTTGCTGGTGGTGTATTTCACCTATCAGGTGGCGTTTTACGTCTATCCCGCGATCTGGTCCTTTTTCACCCAGGAGCGGTTCGGCTGGTCACCGCAGATGATCGGTCTGTCGCTGGCGCTGTTCGGGGTGATGATCGCCGTGGTGCAGGGCGGGCTGATCCGGCTGGTGCTGCGTCGCTTTGGCGAACGCCTCACGGTGATCTATGGCCATCTGTTCGACATGGCGGCCTTTGGTGCGATCGCCTTTGTGGCCAGTGGGGCGGTGGCGCTGGTGCTGACGCCCCTGGCGGCGATTGGTGCGGTGATCACCCCGGCCCTTCAGGCGATGATGTCGCGCAGCGTGGGCGATGATGCCCAGGGCGAGTTGCAGGGGGTGCTGACCTCGCTCAATGCGCTGGCGATGATCATCGCGCCTTTGCTGATGACCAGCGTGTTTGCCGCCTTTACCGGGCCGGGGGCACCGGTCTATCTGCCGGGGGCTCCGTTCCTGGTCTCAATGCTCTTGATGGGGATCGGGCTGGTGGTGTTTTTGCGCAGGCCTGCGCCATGCGGTGCCGCGCAGCAGGGCGACAGTCTGGCTTGACGCGCGATGACGCGGGGCGTTTGGGGCTTGCAGCGCCCCCGATTGCCCGGCACGTTCGCAGCCAGCAAGAAACAAGGGAGCCTTCCATGCAAACGATCAAAGCCGCCGTCTGTCATGAGTTTGGCAAACCCCTTGTGATCGAAGATATCCAGATCGCACCGCCCGGCATGGGCGAGGTCGAGGTCACGCTGGATGCCGTGGCGATCTGCCATTCGGATATTTCCTTTGCCGAAGGGGCCTGGGGCGGATCCTTGCCCGCGGTTTACGGTCATGAGGCCGCCGGTGTGGTCAGCGCTGTCGGCGCGGGTGTCAGCACTGCGCGTGTCGGTAACAGCGTTGTCGTCACGCTGATCCGGGCCTGTGGTACCTGCCCGTCCTGCGCGGGCGGCAAGCCGACGATTTGCGAGACACCCCATGACGGGGATCACGGGCCGATCCGGACGATGGAGGGCGGCATGCTGCATCAGGCCATGGCATCTGGTGCCTTTGCCGAAAAGGTCGTGGTGGATCAAAGCCAGGTTGTCACCATCGGTGATGACATCGCCAAGACCTCGGCCAGCCTGATTGCTTGCGGGGTGATCACCGGCGTGGGTGCAGTGGTGCATGCCGCGGGTCTGCGCGCGGGTCAGGACGTGGTGGTGATCGGCGCGGGCGGCGTCGGTCTGAACGCCATTCAGGGCGCGCGCATAGCCGGGGCGCGGCGCATCGTGGCCGTGGACATGACCGAGGAAAAGCTTGAGATCGCCCGCAGCTTTGGGGCCACCGACGGGGTGCTGGCCACCCACAAGGCCCCCTGGAGGGCCGCGCAGAAAGCCATGGGGCGCGGGGCGGATGCGGTGATCGTCACCGTGGGCGCGATCCCGGCCTATGATCAGGCACCGCGTTACCTTGCGCGCGGCGGCAAGGTGATCATGGTGGGGATGCCCCATTCCGGTGAGATGGCCAGCTATGAGCCGGCGACCATGTCCTTTCTGGGTCAGGGCATGATCGGCTCGAAGATGGGCGATGTGGTGATCCAGCGGGATATTCCGTGGATGGTCGATCTGTATCGGCAGGGACGGCTGCAACTGGATGAGCTGATCTCGAACCGCTGGTCGCTGGATCAGATCAACGAGGCGATCGCCGACACCAAGACCGGTTCGGCCAAGCGCAATGTGATCGTGTTCAACCGCTGAACCTCAGACCAGCCGCGACAGATAGGCGTCAAGGAACCGGCGCGTGAAGCTTTCCATCGCCACCAGCGGGCCGGGTTCGTAATAGCGCGACCCGATGCCTTCCTGATTGGCCTCGATGATGCGTTTGTCGGCCTCGGTGGTGACATCCCAGAGCCATGTGAGGCGATCCCTGTCGTAATCGCGCCCCTCGACGGCGTCTTCATGCACCAGCCAGATGATCTCCTGGATCGAGTTGTGCAGATCGACCGGGATGAAGCGATAGAGCACCGCATGATCGCAATAGATCAGCATCGGGTTCAGCACGCTGACATAGACATCCGATGCGCCGCCGTCATACCCGGTCAGATCGCCCAGCAGCGGGGCAAGCGGTTCACCGCTTTCGCTGCCGGTCTGATAGCCCTCGAACAGCGCATAGCGGTTGTAGGAATAATCCGGCGACTGTGCGGGGGCCTGTGATCCGATGCGATCTATCGTGTCGGCCGAGGCACCCACGGCGGCCGAGCGCGCCTTGAGTTCGGCATTCAGCGGGGCGGAGCGGTCCGGGGTCATGTGGATCACATGGGATCGCGCGAATTCAGGGTGGGCCGCCGTGCAGTGATAACATTCGTTGTAATTCTCGACCAGCAGCTTCCAGTTGGCGCGCACCGGATAGCTTCGGCGATGGGCGATCCTGGTGCGCTCCAGCCCGAAGGGGCGCACATGGGGTGTGAGCTCGGCGCGCAGCTCGTCGAACCGCGTGGGTGTCCGGGCAAGCGAGACATAGATCAGCCCCTCGAACAGCTCGACCGCAACCGGTTTCAGCGCCAATGCGTCGCGATCATGTTCAGGGTCCAGCTGGCGGGCGTGAAACAGGCTGCCATCCAGATTGTAGGCCCAGGCGTGATAGGGGCAGGTAAAGCGACGGACATTCCCGCGCGGCTCGATACACAGCCGCGAGCCGCGATGGCGGCAGACATTGGCATGGGCCTGCACTGCGCCGGTTTCGCTGCGCACCACGATCACGCTTTCGCCCATCACCTCGAACAGCAGGTAATCGCCAGCCTCTGGGATTTCGCTGATATGGCCGGCAAGCTGCCAGTCCTGATGAAAGATGCGCGCGGTATCGGCTGCAAAGATTTCGGGTGCGGCATAAAAGGCCTGTTCCAAAGAAAGCCCGGGGCGCTGGCGGGCAACAAGGGCGGCGATATCGGTTTGGCCGAATGGCTTTGTCATCAATCTACTCCGGGAAGGGTCGGGCGCAGACTAGCAAAGTTTTCACGCGCGCGGCAATCTCTGCGCCTTTCCAGAGCCCGTGTTGCGCAGTACACAATGTGAAACTGGAACCGGTTGGGCATCTGCGGCATGCGGGCACGGCGGGTTTCAAGCTTTTCGTACCAAGGCTGCAGCGGGTCTTGGACCGGCAATTGGGAGAACGCGCATGAAACTCACCGATCTTGACGTCATCGTCACGGCCCCTCCCGCGCCGGGTTGGGGCGGGCGCTATTGGATTCTGGTGAAGGTGACGACCGATACCGGGATTGTGGGCTGGGGCGAATGCTATGCCTCTTCGATCGGACCCGAGGCGATGAGCCATGTGATCCGCGATGTGTTCAGCCGCCATATGGAGGGCGAGAACCCCGAGAACATCGAGCTGATGTTCCGCCGGGTCTATTCCAGCGGCTTCACACAGCGCCCCGACCTCAGCGTGATGGGTGCGTTCTCGGGGCTGGAAATCGCCTGCTGGGATATTCTGGGCAAGGATCGGGACCGTCCGGTTCACGCGCTGATCGGCGGGCTGATGAACGAGAGGATCCGGGCCTATACCTATCTTTATCCGCTGCCTCATCACAGCATCAAGGATTTCTGGTCCTCGGCCCGGATGGCCGCGGAATCCGCGGCGGATTGCGTCGCGCGCGGCTATACCGCGGTCAAGTTCGACCCGGCCGGTCCCTATACGCTGCGCGGCGGGCATATGCCTGCGATGTCGGATATCTCTCAATCCGTGGCGTTTTGCGCAGCCATCCGCGAGGCCGTGGGCGACAAGGCAGACCTGTTGTTCGGCACCCACGGTCAGTTCACCACCGCAGGCGCGATCCGGTTGGGTCAGGCGATCGAGCCCTATTCTCCGTTGTGGTACGAAGAGCCGATTCCACCCGACGCCATAGAAGAGATGGCCAAGGTCGCGCGCGCCGTGCGCATTCCGATTTCAACCGGAGAGCGTCTGACCACCAAGGCGGAATTCGCCCAGATCCTGCGCTCGGGCGCGGCCACGATCCTGCAACCGGCCCTGGGGCGCGCGGGTGGTATCTGGGAGATGAAGAAGGTCGCCGCCATGGCCGAGGTCTATAACGCGCAGATGGCACCGCATCTTTATGCAGGCCCGGTTGAATGGGCCGCCAATATCCATCTGGCTGCCTCGATTCCCAACATCCTGATGTGCGAGAGCATCGAGACGGAATTTCACGATCATTTGATCAAGGGCTCGATCCGCGTCGAGGACGGGTTCATCACCCCACCCTCGGGCCCCGGTCTGGGCATTGATGTCGACGAAGAGCTTGCGCGCGCCCATCCCTACAAGGCTACGGGCCTGCATCTGGAGATGCGCGAGGAGCCCTGCGATTACGTCAACGGCAACGCCTTCGAAGGCGGAGCCCCGGCACCTGATCCCGAAACCTGATTCACAGGCGTGACAGATGGGTTTACGTGGGGCATAACTGCGTCAACGTGTAAATCTTGAGACTCGTGTAACGATGCCGAACAATTCCTCTTCTCCTTTGCCTGCCAATGCGCCCGTCGATATGTCAGCGCGCGCAGCCGAGGCGGCGGCGTTGCTCAAGTCGCTGGCGCATGAGGGGCGGCTGATGATCCTGTGCCACCTGGCCACCGGAGAGAAATCGGTCGGAGAGCTGGAAACCCTTATGGACCTGCGACAGGCGCGCGTGTCGCAAATGCTCGCGCGGCTCAGGGACGAAGGTCATGTCGCCACGCGGCGGGATGGCAAGACGATCAATTACCGGATTGCCAACCCCGATACGGCAGAGGTGATCGGCCTCATGCACCGGATTTTCTGCCCGGATATCTGAGGTCTTCGGGCGTCCAGGCACCGCGCGATGGTGTTACTCGGCGCGCACCAATTGGCGCTGCGCGCCCAGACCGTCGATCCCGACCTCAACCACATCTCCGGGCTTGAGATAAAGCTGGGGGGTCATGCCCATGCCGACGCCCGGGGGCGTGCCGGTCGCGATCACATCGCCCGGGTGCAGCGTCATGAGCTGGGACAGATGCGCGATGATCTGAGCAACCGAGAAAATCATTGTGTCGGTCCTGCCTGTCTGCATGCGCTGACCGTTCACATCCGCCCAGAGGGCAATGTCCTGCGGATCACCAACCTCGTCCTTGGTGACGAACCACGGGCCGATCGGGCCGAACCCGTCACAGGATTTGCCCTTGGTCCACTGGCCGGTGAGGTTGAGCTGAAAGTCACGCTCTGACACATCGTTGATCACGCAATAGCCCGCCACATGATCAAGTGCCTGCGCCTCATCGACATATTTGGCGGCGGTGCCGATGACGACGCCCAGCTCGACCTCCCAGTCGACACGCGAGGCACCGCGCGGGATCACCAGATCATCTTCGCCGCCAGCGATTGCCGAATTCGCCTTCAGGAACAGGATCGGGTGCTGGGGAATCGCCATGCCCGCTTCGGCGGCATGATCGGAATAGTTCAGACCGATGCACATGAACTTGCCGACATTGCCCACACAGGGCAGCAGCCGGTGTTCACCGGTGATTTCCGGTTGGCCCGCAATATCCCAGTCGCCCGCATTGGCCAGATCACCACGCGCCAGCGCCTGCGCGCTCAGATCAGGCAGAAAGGCGGTGACGTCCCGCCAGATACCAGAGGGATCAAGGGCCGCCATGCGCAGCGCGCCGCCCTGCTCTATACGCTTGAATTTCATCGGCTCTTCCCTGCCTTAGCTGGACACATATCCCGAGACGACCTGCAACAGCTTGAACGCTGTCGGGGCGTCATTTTCGACCACCGATATGAATTCCTCGGCACCGATTCGCAGGCATTTGATATCGGTTTCAGCTTTCATGTCCAACGCGCGGGGCACGTTGCGGATCACGCCCAACTCGCCCACCAATGTGCCCGGACCCACCTTGGCAATCTGCTGATCCGGCTGATCGGCTTTGGGCAGGTAGAGTCCGGCCTCGCCTTCGAGAATCATATAGGCACCATCCGCAGGTGGATCGCCCTTGTAGAACACATACTCGCCAGCCGAAGCTTCGTACCAGCGCGCGCCAAAGGCCAGAAGGCGCAACTGGCGCCGGCCCAGCCCGGAAAAGAGATCGGTCTGTTCCAGCGCGCGCAGCTTGCGCGCGAGATCCGCACTGGCCGCGCCGTCCTGTTCGGTTTCGGCGGTTTCGCCATGGGCAACCAGCCGACCCTGCTGGAGTTCCAGCAACTGTCCAAACTCGGCATCTTCGGTAAATCCGTCGGACAGAACGATCATGGTGGTGCCCGGCAAAAGCCTGTGCAGCCTTGTATAGGCCTGCTGCCGCGCCTCGCGGTCGCGGCTTGCCAATGCGCTGTCCAGCACCAGAACATCGGGGCGTTTGACGGCCGCGCGGACCACGGCCAGCGGTTCGGTCAGAACAGCCGGCATATTCGCCCCCCCCAGAGGCACAGGGGTGTCAAAGACCAGCGCCACCACCAGATCGCGCAGACCGGCGTTTTCCAGAACTTCGGCTGATCTGCGGCGCACTTCGTCAGCGCGCGCGCCCGCGTTCTCGGAAATCTTGCCGTAAAGCGCGTTTTCCAGAACACTCAGACCCGGAGCCCACGTGCTGCTGGACAGCGGGACATAGAGACCTTCAAGCTTGGCACGCATGTCCTGACCGTGGCTGGCGCGCAGGGCAAGGATCTGCGCCTTCATCTCATCCGGGAAGGACGGGCCGATCTGTTCAGCCGAAATGCCGAAGGGGATCGCCATCATCAGCGCCAGTTGCTCGTCATCCAGATCGGTGCCGTCCTTATAGGTCGACAACAGCTCGGCGGCCTTTTCATAGGTGCCGGTTTCAAGGCCAAGCTTGTTGAACAGCGGGTGATCCGTGCCATCCATCCCGAAGATCTGGCGCAGCATATCGATCACATTGCGGCTGAGCGCGATCAGGCCGGCGTCGATCTTTTGCGCGCGCAGAAAGGCCAGGAACTCGGTCTGCTGGGCCAGAACGTCCGGTGTGATCGGCTGCAAGGGCGAGGCATAAAGCAGGTTGTCGCCGACCGGCAATGCGGGGTTGTACTCGACCGGGTTCAGCCCGAAAACCGCACGGTCCAGATCGCCGGATTTCAGCGCCTCGCGCAATGTCGCGCGGGCACCGATGATCGCCTCGGCCAGATCGGAGTTCGCATCCGCATCCGCGCGCATATCCAGACCGCGCCGGAAAAACGGCTCGGCGCTGCCGACGGCATCCACAAGCTGCAGCATCCACGCCTTCAACTCGGCCTTGTCGCGCAACCCGGCCAGTGACGGGTCAAGCCAATCAACGGCCAGCGGATCGGCACTGTTGCCCGCCAGTTCGGAGTCGAGGATCACAGCCTCCATCCCCTCCTTCGAGAGGGGCTGGAATTTGAGCGGCATGAGAACGTTCTCAAGAAAAGTGCCCTGAAACAGAACCGGCCGGGCATTGGCATGTCCCATGCGCCGCGCCACGACCGCCTGATGCAGCCCCCCAAGCGCATGACCGGCCACCGTGATTGACCCGCCTGCAGGCTGCACTTCGCGCACCAGCAACTCGGACAAGGCGCGGCGGTCTTCCTCGCTGGAGGCGGTCACTCCGATCAGCGCGCCGCCCTGCAAGGTGACATCAATATCATCCAGTACGCTGACCCCGTCGATATCGCGCACAGACACATGCGACAGCTGGATCGGCCCACGCAGTTCGGGCAGGGTTTCAGGGGCACCCACGAACAGAGTTTCATCCGCCATTCCGTCAGGGGCAAAGCGTTCGGTGATGATTTCCCAGCGCAGGCTCATGTCCTGAACCTGATTGTAGTAGGTCAGCAGTTCCTTCCAGGGGCTCGCGATATCCTTGTAGGCCGCAAGCGCCGCAACCAGGGCACCGATCGAAATTTCGCCGATGATCGCAAGATAGCCACCGACAAGGTAAAAGAAGAACGGCGTCAACTGGTTGATGAAGTTGTTGATGAACTTCATGAAGAATTTCTTCTGGAAGACCTCAAAGCGAATGACATAAAGCCGCGCAAGGCGGTCCGTGATGATCGCCTGCCGAAAGCGCCAGCCGCCATGGGCACGCAGGGTCGCGGCCCCTTGCGCTGTCTCGCCGATCTCGGCGGCAAGGCCACGCACCTGCACGATGCGTTTCTTGTTCAGCTGGTTGATCTGTCGCTGCAATATCGGAATGATCCAGGCCTGCAACGGGATCAGCGCGATAGCGGCAAGCCCGAACCAGAAGGATTGCAGGAACAAGAAGCCCAGAATCGTCAGCATCTGCCCGGCCTGAAGCACAGGCTGGCTGATCGCATCCCCCATCAGACCACCCATGGGTTCGGCCTCGGAGGTGATCATCGACACCAGTTCACCCTGGCTGGTGCGCTCGAAATAGGGTTGCGGAAAGCGCAGTACGCGCGCGATCAGCGTATAGCGGAAGCGCCGCAGCATGCGCTCGGACATGACGCCCTTCATCGTGTTGATGCGCATCTTCAGCAGGCCGTGCAGTAGGACCGACAGCAGGAATGCAAAACAGAGCAGCACAAGCAGAACGACCTGATCGACCGAGAAGCCCATGAACTCCACCGGCGAGCGCGCGGCACCGATGGCATCATTGATGATGCGCTTTGGCAGTTCCAGCGTCAGAAACAGCATCGGGAACAAACTGGTGGTTACAGCCAGCAGAACCAACTGCTCACGCTTCGAGTACTTCCAGATAAAGGTGAAGAGCGTGCGTTCTATTGTTCCACCCCGATCTGCCGGCACAGAGTCACGTGACGTCTTTACAACAGATAACCGCCTACACTTTTCCGTGTACCCACGATAAACCTTGAAATCAATTGCTTTTTGTAAAAAACGCGTATCCGATGTAACTCAGGAACTATCTGTTCTGACGCGCGTCAGGGAGGACGAATATCACGTGACCGATCTTGTCCAGTCGATTTTGCTGCTGCTTTTCCTGCTCCAGATAAAGCACATGTTCGCGGATTACTTCCTGCAGAGCGGTCGGATGCTTCAGGGTCGCGGACAGTATCTGCATATGGGCCGGGCCCAGCATTGCCTGGTGCATGCAATCGGTTCGGCCATCTGCCTGGTGATCGTCGGCAGTCCGGCCTGGTTCATACTGGCCATCATTGCGCTGGAATGGGTGGTGCATTTCCACATTGACTGGGGCAAGGGGGCCTATTCGGCGGCCAAGGGGCACGGACCGGCTCATGCCGGGTACTGGCGCGCGTTCGGCTTTGATCAACTGCTGCATCAGCTGACATATATCGCCATGATCTGGGCGTGGATCCTGGTCGTCACCTGACGACGACGGCATTGCCCTCAGGCGATACCCGGGTCCGCCAACAATGCCTCATCCACACCAACGGTGGCAAGCGCACCGCCGCCCCCCGTGGGAATGTAATCAAAGATCACAAGGCTTACGCCGGTGGCATCGGTCACATCCGCACCAACCCGTTCCTGCCAGCTGCCATCTGTGCCGTCTTCCAGACTGAAGAAATCCGTCCAGGGCCCATCGCCATAGATACGAGCGCTGTCTCCCAAAGTCTCGCCCAGCAATCCGGCCAGAACCGTATCCGCGCTTGAGGACAGATCGACCACATCGGCCAGTGACAGGCTGAGGGAGTTTGCCTCTCCGTTGGCCATATCGATCACTTCGATATTGCTCAGCGTCAGAACATCCAGAACATCCAGATTGACGTCTCCGTCATCTGCAAAGCGCAGGACATCGACGCCGTTGCCGCCATCAATCACCTCTCCCACTTCGCGCAGGCTGTCGACCACAAGGATGTCATCGCCATCCCCGGCCAGAACCGTATCAAAACCCGTGCCGCCGATGATCGTGTCATTGCCGCTATAGCCAATCAGCAGATCATCGCCGTCAAGGCCATCGAGGCTATCGTCAAAGTCGCTGCCAAACAGCAGATCCGCCCCGTCATTGTCAAAGCCCGACAGGGTTTGCGCGCTATCCGCCCGGCCCAGAACCTCGGTCGAGAACAGCGTCAGATCGGCCGCGCCATCCCCGTCCAGATCATAGTCCGCCGTGACGCTGAAGCGGTTTTGCACACCCAACTGGCCGGCAATCCCGTCGATCGCGGCAAAGGCCAGCTGATAATCGATACCTGTCTGCAAAAGTGCGTCCGAGGTCTCGTCCGCGATCGCGAAAGCCGCTGCGCCATCCACACCCAGCGTCACGCTCAGGCTGACAAGCGCCGGGTTGAATGCCGGTGAAGCGGTCAGGGCAGCGGCCAGATCACCGGGTTCATCCAGAAGCGTATAGGTCGTCTCGCCCGGTGCCAGAGTGGCCGGATCGGTGGTGTCCAGCAGCGCAAGATTGGCCAATGCCGTCGTTCCGCCACCAAAGGCGCTGCCGATGCCGAAAGCGTCGATCGCAACGGTATAGGCCCCGGGAACCGGATTGCCCGCGCCATCCAGATTGAGCAGTGACGCGCGCGCTGCCTGCCATTCAGCCGCGGCAACCGTGGGCGAGCCATCTGTGATGAAAAAGACAAAGTTGGACGCCCCGTCGCCCCGCGCAGGCGCATCTTCGGCTTCGCTTTCGACTTCATCGAGGAAGGTCTCGGCCCGGTTCAGGGCCGCGGTCCAGTTGGTCAGCC
Source organism: Aestuariivita sp. (assembly GCF_049276915.1). Taxonomy (NCBI): domain Bacteria; kingdom Pseudomonadati; phylum Pseudomonadota; class Alphaproteobacteria; order Rhodobacterales; family Paracoccaceae; genus Aestuariivita; species Aestuariivita sp. The sequence continues at coordinate 33,390 of NZ_JBASXK010000125.1, forward strand.
CACCCGGCTGGATCAGGGCGGCCAACTCGGTTTGCCATGCAGGGGGATCGCTGGGGTCGTTCAGATCGAAGGGGTCCACGAAAGTGGCACTGCCCGAAAACACCGTAAAGCCAACCGTGACTTCGGTATCAGAAGGCCCGAAGGTAGCGCGCAGCGCAGACAGTGCGCTCTGGACGTTGGCAAGGACTGCAGCCCAGTCCGCCGATGAAACCGAGCCCGATCCATCCAGCGCAAAGAC
>NZ_JBASXK010000126.1:0-3910 GCF_049276915.1 Aestuariivita sp.
TGAACGTCCACACTGATTTAGGGGAGCGTAGTACCCGTTGTCGCCGTCGTGGACGTTGTGCTGCCACCGCCGGCTACAAGCCCCACCAGTACAATGCTGCCAATTACAGGCGCAATTCCAGCACCACCCAATGTTGCGCCGCCAGTGCCAGTCGCCTGAGGCAGTCCGATGCAAAGCTCGTCACGGGCAAGCTGGAGAGCTGCTTGACCCAAACTACACGCGTTAACGCCGTTCGGGCCCTGTGCGATTGTTCCGCCGTAGGATGTACACTGTGACGCGGTCACGGAACCTGAACCATCCGGGCAAAGCCCCTGCGAAAAAGCCGGAGTTGCGACGAAAGCCGCAAGCGAAAGTGCCAAAACTGGTTTGAATGTCATGATAGTCTCCAATAATGTTTACGTGTTTTTAACACATCCCCGAACACTGGTGAAGTTGTATTGCTGTTCAAGGTTAAGTTAAATACAGTCAATTGGTGATTTTGCACTGATTTTCGGCCAAGCGCTGCTTTGTTTTGGAGCGGTTGACATAAACCGGTTCACTTTCGAACCACAGGCGACAAGGTTTAACGTTCTGAATCAATGACAAATTATAGAGAAATGCCGCGGTGGCTGGGATCAGAACAGACACAAGCCGCGCCCCAAGCTGATGACGATGAGATCGATCTGGGTGCCCTGCTTTCGACGCTATGGCGCGGAAAATGGCTGATCGCTTTGTGCATGACTGTCGCCATCCTTGTTGGCGGCTATTACGCATATGGAATGGCGACGCCTTTGTATCGCTCGACCGCTGTTGTGATTCTCGAAACCAATCAGGACCAGATCGTTGACCTGCAAAGCGTCGCAACCGGATTGTCAGGCGATACGACAGAGATCAACTCGGAAATCGAAATTTTGCGCTCTCGCGGCCTGATGGGCAAGGTCGTGGATCGCCTGAACCTGACTGAAGATCCGGAATTCAACGGCGCTTTGCGCCCCCCTGGGGTCAGGCAAAATGCGCAAGCCTGGGTGCGATCCACACTGGGCTTGACCAGTCCGCCGATGGACATCCCAGCCGAGGAAAAAGCCCGCCAGGACCGCGACAGAACTATCTCGGCCTTGATCGAGAAAATCTCTGTAAGCAACATCCGAAACAGTCTGGTGTTCAACATCACGGCAACGACGGAACAGCCCAGAAAATCCGCGCTGATCGCCGATACGCTGGTCGAGCTCTACATATTCAACCAGATCGAAGTGAAGTTCGAAGCGATGGAACAGGCGACGGTCTGGTTGACCGATCGCGTATCCGAGCTGCAAACATCGCTTGAGGTTGCCGAAGCAAGAGCCGCCGAGTTCAGTGCCGCAACGGATCTGGTGTCTGTTGAAGGTTTGCGCGCCCTTGAGCGTCAGACCAAAGAGCAACGAGATCGCATTCAAACGGCTCAAATGAACCGAGCGGCGCAGGCAGCCAACCTGGCGGCCCTCGAAGCGGCCGACACGCGTGCGCTGCGCGCAGAGCTTGCCGATGACCCACAGCTGACCCGCTTTCTTGCCCGCGCTGATAGCGATGAGGCAATTGGGTCCGCATTCGATCTTCGCTTTGACTTTGTCCTGGAACGGGCGCGTCAAAATCTGGTACGGGCGGATCAGCAACTGGAGGCTCTGAACGCATCTGCGCTCGATCTGGAAGCACAGATCGCGTCACAGGGTGAAGATCTGATTACCCTGCAGCAGCTGACCCGCGAAGCAGAAGCCATCCGGACCCTCTATGAATATTTTCTGACGCGTCTCAACGAAACCTCGGCGCAACAAGGTATTCAACAAGCCGACAGCCGCGTTCTGTCGAACGCGGTGATCCCGTTGGCCCCCTCAGAGCCAAGAAAATCGATGATCGTCGCCCTTTCCGCCATCTTGGGGATCATGCTGGGTGCTGGTATCGTCCTGCTACGCGAGCTGCGCAACAACAGCTTCCGGACTGCGCAGGAACTTGAGGCGGCCACGGGATACACGGTTCTGGGCCAGATTCCTGAAATGCCCGTCAGCAAGCGCAACATGCTGATAAACTATCTGACAGACAAACCATCGTCAGCCGCCGTCGAGGCGGTTCGAAACCTGCGCACCTCTCTGATGTTGTCGAATGTCGATCAGCCACCAAAGATTATCCTGTCCACCTCATCCGTTCCCGGCGAAGGAAAGACCACGAACGCCCTGTCGCTTGCACATAACCTTCTGGGACTGGGCTCCCGTGTTCTGCTGGTTGAAGGCGACATCCGCCGGCGTACGCTGCATGAGTACTTCAACGACATGCCCGAAAAAGGCATCGTTTCGGTTCTTTCCGGTGAAAAAACTCTGGATGAGGCCATCCATCGTACCCCTGGCTTCGGGGCCGACATACTCGGTGGCGAGAAATCAGCCGTCAATGCAGCGGATCTCTTTGCCTCTGACCGCTTCAAGGCGTTAATCGAGGAAATGCGCACAAAGTATGATGCTGTGATCATCGACACTCCCCCCGTTCTGGTTGTGCCGGACGCCCGGCTGATTGCACAAAGCGCAGATGCCGTCATCTTTACCGTACGCTGGGACAGCACAAGCAAGGACCAGGTCGAGGAATCGATGCGGATGTTCCATAACTCCAACCAGCGACTTTCAGGTCTGGTGCTTGGCCAGATCAGCCCGAAAGGCATGAAGCGCTATGGATATGGTGGAAAGTACGGGGCCTATTCTGCCTACGGATCGAAATACTATACGAACTGACGGCTGCTTGGCCCGGAACCGAAAACGCGCGGCCCAGATGTTTCACCGGGCCGCGCTTTTCGTTTGGGTTCAGGGGCTTTAGTTTGTGGCCAGGTTGGCGAAGCCGAAGACCGATGGCAAGATCTGCGAGACCGTGCGGTTCCACTTGGTGATCGGCTGCTGGGCCACGAATACGATATCATCAGGGCGCAATTCAAATCGGGTCATGAGCGCGTAGTTGGCGGCATTGCGCGCATCGAGATGCCAGGCGGTGATGGCCCCGAACTCACGCGGGTCTTCCGACGCGCGCAAGACATAGATTTGCGAGATGTCTCCGGTCTCGGGCTGAACCCCGCTGCTATCATCCAGCATGGCATCCGCAAGATTGGCGCGTCTCTCAAACGGCAATGCAAATCGCGACTGGGTACGCAGTTCGCCCAACAGATAGACATAATCATTGTCATCCGCCCCAAGATCTCTGCGCGTCTGATAGTTGCTGCGAGCTTCATTGAGCTGCGCCCGGCGCAAAGTGATCTCGGTTTCCAGATCGCCCAAAGCCGCGGTACGCGCAGATTGGCGCGTGTTGATCAGGGTAATCTGTTGCTCGAAATAGGATTGCGCCAGACCGAGTTCGTATTCGGTATCCACGAACACCGCGTCGCCATCAACCAGGCGCGTGCGCAACAGACGCGTTTGCGAGTAGAGCTCCATCAGGGGGATCTGATACAGAGTGCCATCGCGGTAAAGCCGGACAGAAGCGAAATCCTGATCCTCCACCGTGATCCCGCCGGCAGCAGACAAGGCTTCGTCAAGATAGAGCGGGGTCAGCGTCACCGGCACTACGGTTGGTGACGCCACAGCGCCACCGATCGACACCCGGTGCGAATTGAATTCGGAAATCTCGAGGCTGAAGGTCGGGTCAATCTGGTTCTCGACAAGACGTTGGAACAGTTCGGCTTCTGCATCCTCAATCGTCAGACCCGCGATGCGCACCCGGCCAACATTAGGGATATTGATCGACCCATCGTCCTGAACGGTGTAACCCTCACGCGCGTTCTGAGCGGCCAAAAGGCCAGTGAGTTCCTCAACCGTGGATCCCGCAGAGGGGGTGGCCAACAGCACGACATCTCCAATGCCGATCTGGTAAGGCCCCGGGTTCGCATCCGGAGGAACGCGCAAGGCAAGGCGATCGGGGCGGAATT
>NZ_JBASXK010000127.1:0-21795 GCF_049276915.1 Aestuariivita sp.
GCTCTGGCCTGCTCTCAAGATACATTTCTATGATGGATTGAAGGCTGGTGTTATTGGCCGCCAGCGCATCAACTTGAGCAATCTGCACACGTGAATGACCCTGCAATTTTGCTAACGAAGTCTTGGCGAAATCAGAAAGGCCACGCTCATGTGCACCAGTGACAAAATCTACCAGTTCGCCTGAAGGAATTTCGCGAGGCTGTGTTAGATTAAGCAAGTGCTCACGCTGCTCTTCAGTCAATAGGTGAATAATGTCTACAGGGATCGGGTGTCCTAATTGGGAAACCAGCGTGCATAACTCCAAGTGGTTTTGGGCCGTCCACTCCTCGGTCACTTTGATGTCTTCACGGGCAATTCCCAGCTTAGCTGCTAAGGTGTGATCCCCGGTTACACGTACTGAGATTTGACCCTCGGAATACCAGTCACGGGTGTTGATACCTTCTTGTTCTAACACTGGGCGCAGACGCTCATAGACGGGATCACTACGCTCCAGAAGCCTGTCAAACTCTTTGTAAATGTCCTGAGTGAGTTCATGAAGCATGTATTCGGCCTGCCGTTTGTCACTCGTACCAGTGCTGCGCCGCGCCTGACGATCTACGCCAAATTGCAACTCCTTAGGCTTGGTCACACAGACGTAATATTTACCCTTGCGCCTCTGCAATGTTGCCGGATGATACCGCCGCTGGTGCAATTCAAATCCTCCTCAAATCAGTCGTAACTACAAAATGCTCGTAGACACCATAGTAGGTTCCAAATTAGGGTCAAGCCGTACAGTAAGTCACTGTATATAATGAAATATGGAACTTGCGTCGGTAAATCGCTTAACAAAAGGTCAACGAAAGGTTAACATCTGAGACCAAATCAGCGCAGCGCATGCCTGAACGGCGTGCACTCCACTGCCCCCCGAACATCGCGCGCGCATGTGCAAAAGACCGTCGGAGCAAGCCGCCGACGGTCTGTTTGCCTAGCCTACTGCCAGATTGGGGGCGTCGTTGCGCCGACGAGTCAGCTCTTCGGCGACAAGGAAAGCCAGTTCCAGGGACTGGCTGGCATTCAGACGCGGATCGCAGGCAGTGTGATAGCGCGCGGACAGATCTTCATCCGACACCGCATGGATACCGCCGGTGCACTCGGTCACATCCTGCCCGGTCATCTCGAAATGCACGCCTCCGGGCACTGTGCCTTCGGCGGCATGGACGCCAAAGAATTCGCGCACCTCACGCAGAACGGAGTCAAACGGGCGGGTCTTGTAGCCTGTTGACGATTTGATCGTGTTGCCATGCATCGGATCGCAGGTCCAAACGACCTTGGCCCCCTCCTCCTCTACAGTCTTGATCAGTCGCGGCAGATGATCACCCACGCTGCCTGCGCCAAAGCGGGCAATCAGGGTCAGGCGACCCGCCTCATTGTGCGGATTGAGGCGCGACATCAGCAGTTTGAGATCTTCGCTTGTCATGCTCGGCCCGCATTTCAGACCAATGGGATTGAGAACGCCGCGCGCAAACTCGACATGGGCCCCATCGGGCTGGCGGGTGCGGTCACCAATCCAGATCATGTGACCCGAGCCTGCCAGCCATTTGCCCGAGGTGGTATCAAGCCGCGTCAGTGCCTCTTCATACTCAAGCAGCAGGCTTTCGTGGCTTGTATAGAAATCAACCGTCGAGAACTCATGGGTTGTTTCCGCAGTGATCCCGGCTGCCGCCATGAAATCAATCGTATCCTGAATGCGGCTGGCAAGCTCGTGATAGCGCTCGGTCTTTTCGCTTTCGGTATAGCCCAGCGTCCAGGCATGCACGCGACTCATGTCGGCATAACCACCTGTCGAAAGCGCGCGCAGAAAATTCAGCGTGGCTGCAGACTGCGTATAGGCCTGCAACATCTTGCTTGGATCTGGAATACGCGATTGCGGCGTAAAGGCCAGTTCGTTGATGATGTCACCCCGGTAGCTGGGCAACTCAACCCCATTCACAACCTCGGTCGGAGCCGAGCGTGGTTTGGCGAATTGCCCCGCCATGCGACCAACCTTGATCACAGGCACCTTGGCCCCATAGGTCAACACCATGGCCATTTGCAGCATCACTTTGAACGTATCGCGAATCCCATCTGCGCTGAACTGCTCAAAGCTTTCCGCGCAATCGCCGCCCTGAAGAAGGAACGCCTCACCGCGCGACGCCGCCCCCAGTTCACTGCGCAGGCGTCGCGCCTCACCGGCAAAGACCAGTGGCGGGTACTTGGCAAGCTGACTTTCGACGGCGGACAATGCCGCGGCATCGGTATAATCAGGCATCTGCACCCGCGGCTTCTTGCGCCAATCGGATTTTTGCCATTCGCTCATTGCTCTGATCTCCATAGATCTCATCTCTCAGGGAGCCAGCTTATACGAAAGCAGCGCCTTGGTGACCATAGATGATTTGCGACCACTTGACGCCGAAAATGAACCATGAGCAAGCTGCCCAGCAGCGGCATCAACAGGCTGCAAAACATACATGACACCTGGATAGCTGCACTATGCAAGCCCAACGCCACATCGTTGACATCATGGCACCCCCGGCCAAGCCTCGCCGGTTTGTCTTCGTGCTTCTTGATCGATTCACCATGCTCAGCTTTGCCTCGGCTCTGGAGAGCCTGCGCATTGCCAATCGTATGGCTGGCTTTGATCTTTACACGTGGTCCCTTGTTGGTGAGGGCGGCGACACAGTGAGTTGTTCAGCCGGAACCGCCTTCAAGCTCGACAGCGCTCTGCCCGAACTCACGCGGGATGACACGGTGATGATCTGTGGTGGCATCGATGTGCAGCAAGCCACCAGCAAGCCGCTGCTGAACTGGGTGCGGCGCGAGGCCCGCAAGGGGCTGAAAATGGCAGGGTTGTGCACCGCGGGCTATACCCTGGCGCGCGCGGGGTTGCTGGACGGCAAGAAGGCCACCATTCACTGGGAAAATCAGGATAGTTTTTCGGAAGAATTCCAGGAAGTGGAGCTGACCAAATCCGTCTTTGTCATCGACGGCAACCGGATGACGACAGCCGGAGGCACCTCTTCGATCGACCTGATGCTGAAGATCATCGCGGATGATCACGGCGAGGAACTGGCAAATGCCGTGGCGGATCAGTTGATCTATTCCTCGATTCGCACCGATCAGGATACGCAACGCCTGTCCGTGCCCACCCGTATCGGCGTGCGTCACCCCAAGCTGAGCCAGGTCATCCAGATGATGGAGGCCAATATCGAAGAACCGATCAGCCCCTCCTTGCTGGCCAAGCAAGTCGGAATGTCGACCAGACAGCTTGAACGGTTGTTCCGCCGCTATCTGAACCGCTCGCCCAAGCGATATTACATGGAACTGCGGCTTCAAAAGGCGCGCAACCTGCTGATGCAGACGGATATGAGCGTGATCAACGTGGCGCTGGCCTGCGGCTTTGCGTCGCCGTCTCATTTTTCCAAATGCTACCGGTCGCATTATGACACCACGCCCTACCGCGAGCGGGGCAGCCACGCCGCACGTTTGTCGATCTGAGGGCGGCTCACAGCCCCTGCACGTCGAAAATCAACGGCGCATGATCGGAATAGGCCGCGATCCATGCATCCGCGTCAGCTGCCTCGGCCCAACCTGCAACGCGCACTGTGGCACCCTGCCCCTGATCGGCAAAGGTGAGGTTGGGCGTGGCATAGACGTGGTCCAGATCAGCCGGCGGATAGCTGCTGGCCGAGCCGTTGTTGAATGTGTGGGGGTGCGTTTTGATTTGCCGGTGCAGATCGCGCACCCGCAGAATATGGTCCACACGGGCAATTTCCTCTGGGCCAGTCAGATCTGCATCCGAAAAGGTCATGTTCAGCCCCATTGTGTTGAGATCGCCCAGGAGAATGAACCTGCCCTGCCCGTCGGTGGCCCGGTCGATGGCCCTTTTCAGGCCCCTGACTTTTTCAAACATCGCATCCCGCAGCCCGAACCCTTCTGGGCTGGGCAGGCTCTTGAGATGGGAAAACAGCAGCGATAGTGTCTCCGATCCGGGTGTGATGACCGACAGCAAGGCGGCCGGGCGCAGATTGGGATTGGAGCGGCGGAATTCGTTGCGCTGGGTAAAGAACGCGGTCAATCCACCGCGCACGCCAATTAGAATTTCCTGAACCTGAGTGCCTTCGGTGACCGAGAAGGAATATCCCGGAAACCGCCGGGTGAACTCGGTGAAGACCGTGCTTCCCTTCACTTCCATCAGCGCAAAGATATCCGGGTTTTCCTGTGCGATCAGTTCGGCCACACGGGTGATCCGGTCAGCGCGCACCCCCGTGCCTTTGCCGGTGAAATGTTCGACGTTCCATGACAGGATCCGCAGGTCCATTGTTGCCTCCTCGGGTCTTCGAGGATGGCAAGCCTTTGCTGGACGGCCTCCCCGGTCATCAGTGAGTTTTCAAAATTCACCCACCCCAAGACTACGGGCGCACATCAGACCGCGCTATTCCGGAATACCTTACCCCAGGCCCAGCTGTTTCTGGCGCGCAGCGCGCAAGCGGGTGAAATCATCGCCAGCATGGTAGGACGAGCGCGTCAAAGGCGTGGCCGACACCATCAGGAAGCCTTTGCCATAGGCCGCGGCTTCATAGGATTTGAATTCATCCGGTGTCACGAAGCGGTCCACCCTGTGATGCTTGGGCGTCGGCTGCAGATACTGGCCGATGGTCAGGAAATCGATATCAGCGGCGCGCATATCATCCATCACCGCATGCACGGCCTGACGGTCTTCGCCCAGGCCCACCATGATACCGGATTTGGTGAACATGGACGGATCAAGCTCTTTAACGCGCTGCAGCAGGCGCAGGGAATGGAAGTAACGCGCGCCGGGACGGACCTCGGGATAAAGGCCCGGAACCGTCTCAAGGTTATGGTTGAAAACGTCCGGGCGGGCCTCGACCACGATCTCCAGAACCGAAGGATCACAACGAATGAAATCCGGCGTGAGGATTTCGATCGTCGTCTTTGGACTGCGATGGCGAATGGCGCGGATGGTCTGGGCAAAGTGATCGGCACCGCCATCCTTGATATCATCGCGATCCACCGAGGTCACAACCACATGATTGAGCCCCAGCTTTTCGACAGCATCGGCAACGCGGCCGGGTTCGAATGCATCCAGATCTTCGGGCGGTTTACCTGTCGCAATGTTGCAGAAGGTGCAGGCGCGGGTGCAGACCTCGCCCATGATCATCATTGTGGCATGGCCCTGAGACCAGCATTCGCCAACATTGGGGCAGCCCGCCTCTTCGCAGACGGTGACCAGCTTGTTTTCACGCATGATCTTGCGCGTTTCGTCATAGCCCTTGCCGCCGGGGGCCTTGACACGAATCCAGCTGGGTTTTTTCGGCTGGGGATTGTCAGGACGCCGTGCCTTTTCGGGGTGGCGTTCAGACGGGATTTTCAGATCACGCGATTTCAGGTCAGACACGGGAGGCTTACCTTGTCATTGCTCAGGCTTCAGTTGGGTTTGTAGCACAGACTGTTCCAAGGGCAATCATTCGCGGCGCATGGCCGATATGCGCAGCTCTTTCCCCTGCCAATTCCCTCAACAGCATGACTTCGTTGAAAACTCTACCCCATAGGAGCCAAGAAAAAACCGCGTGATCCTGCCAACAAGCCGGTTTTCTGGTGCAACACGACCGGCCAAACCCTCTGCAAGGCCCATGGAACCCGTCTCCAAAGCACATGCACGCAAAAAGGCAGGCGCATTCAGAACAGTTTTGATCCGCAGAAACGGGTTCTCATCGATTGCGCTGTCGTGCAGACCGAGGCGCCGTCGGCTTAGCCGATCATCTGATCGCTGCTTTTGATATCTGCATAGTGGCGCTTGAGCCGTTGCAGCGCGATGCGCAACACGATCTTTCCCGAACGCGCCGACCATCCCATGCGCTTTTCAGCCTGCTCCAGCCCTTCCAGGAAACAACAGCAGCGCAGCGCCACATCCGACAGCCCCGGACCCAGTTCCTGCAAGGCTGCAAGAACGCGATCCTGCGCATGGCTGGCCCCCATCTGAGGCGCGTCAGGGGCAGCTGCCCCTCGCATACCGCCTGTCAAAAGCCCTTCCCAGTTCTGCCGCGGCGCAGAGCCGACCTGTGCCAGTTCGAAATCCTCGCGCAGACGTTCACCGGCCGAAACAAGATCTTCCGCCAGAAATCGTTTGCCGTCACGGTCCCGGCGGCGCGCAAGCGCGCTCAGCGGACTTTCCGCGACAAGATAGCGGGCTTTGCGCGGGCTGGAGTCACCATTGGCGGCGGTAAAGCCCATCTGCGTTTCTTCAAATCCCTGCGCAAAACTGCGGCGGCTTTCCTCTTCGGCCAACATGCGGCTGAGTGCACTGCGCCCGGCTTGGGTGATCGTATAGCGCGTGATGCGACCCTGGCTTTGACAGCTGATCCATTCGTTCAACGCCATCGCGCGGGCCACTCCGCGATCAACCACAGCTGTACGCGCACTGACGCCACCGGGGGCGTCGCGCACCACGACGGCTTTTTCCATATCAGTGGCCAAAGCCAGAACAGCTCCACTTTCACACAAGCGGCGCAGCACGCGCGGCGCTTCGCGCGCAAGCACGGTATCGCTGGGCAAATCTTCTGATTCCTCTATGTGGGTCCGGTGTTGCAGGGTCATGTTGGAAGCCTTTTCTATCCGGGCACCCAGAATGATCGCTTTCGAACCGGGTGCGCAGTGAACAACATATCGGCCCAGAGACTCGAGAACTTCATCAACCAGAGGGTCATCCCGCCGCGTTTCCAGACGCCGGATCTGGCGTAGGATCGTCGAGGGATGGCAATCCTCATCCCGGGCCAGATCGCGGATGGAACGTCCGGCTTCGGTATGGGCCAGGTAGCGCATGGATTGTTCCGTGACCCAGTCTGGAAGCTTCGTGTTAGCCGTAAAGTTCAACATTCATCCCTCTTGCAGCAGATCCTTCTCGTACCCAAACCTCGCAGCAAGATTCTACCTCAGGTTGTATTTCTTACCCAGTGGTAAATTGAGCCGATTTTCACAGCATTGTTTCTAAATAATAAACAATCGTAAAAAGTCCGAACGGTATCTGACGCCAATGCGCAACACCCTCTTAGGTTGTGCATTATCAGCCCTTCACCTCGCTCTGCTCATCCAAGCGGACTGATTATGCAAGATGTACTGGGAATGATGGACCGCCTGAGACGGCCACCGCTTTTGATCCGCGCGGCACGTATGGGTGCCGAGGACTATAACCGCGACAGCCACCTGCAGCGCGTATTGGGGTATGGGCAGCTGCCGCGCAGCGCCGATGCGTTGATACGGCTGATGCAGACCGAAGCCGTGTTGAACGACAAGCGCAAGGCCGGCGACGCGGCCTATTCGCTGATCAAGCACCTGGATTTGCTGATTGCCATGGTGGGCGAGGCACGGGTTCTGCGCGCCTCGCAGCAGGGCCGGGCCCGAATGGGGCCCAGCCCGGTCTGAGCTTTACATGAACGCGTCCGGCATCGAGGCTTTCTTCTTGGCGATATAGTCCAGAAGAGCTTCGTCCGTGGCAGGATCCATAGCGGGTTGCTGGTAATCGGCCAGCATCTTCTCAACGCGCAGAGAGGCCAGCGCCTGAGTATCGCGCGCGCCCTCTTCCTCCCAGGTCTCGAACGGTTTGTAATCCAGAAGATCGGATTTCCAGAACGCCTGTTTGAAATTCGCCTGCGTATGCGCACAACCAAGATAGTGACCACCCGGTCCGACTTCGGCAATAGCCTCCATGGCCTGTGCATTGACGTCGATTTCGATGCCTTTGGCCAACCCGTGCAGCACCCCCAGTTGGTCGGCATCCATGACGAACTTCTCGAAGGACGACACCAGACCGCCTTCCAGCCAGCCACAGGCATGCAGCATGAAGTTCACACCCGACAAAAGACCCATGTTGAGGCTGTTGGAGGACTCATAGGCTGCCTGCGCATCGGGCAGTTTGGATCCGTTGAACGAGCCCGCCGAGCGATACGGCAGCCCCATCCGGCGCGCCAGCTGGCCGGCACCATATGTGATCAGGCTGGCTTCGGGCGTGCCGAACGTAGGCGCGCCCGAGTTCATGTCGATCGATGTCACGAAGGCTCCGAAGATCACCGGAGCGCCCGGGCGGACAAGCTGGCTATAGGCGATGCCCGCAAGGACCTCGGCCAGAACCTGCGTCAGAGTACCTGCAATCGACACCGGTGCCATGGCACCGCCCACGATGAAAGGCGAGACGATGCAGGCTTGATTGTTCTTCGCATAGACTTCGAGAGCACCCATCATCACATCGTCAAAAGTCATGGGCGAGTTGATATTGATGAGCGAGGTCATCACGGTGTTGTTCTGCACGAATTCCTTGCCGAACAGGATCTCGCACATCTCGACGCTGTCTTGCGCGCGCACAGGTTCGGTTACCGACCCCATGAAGGGTTTGTCGCTCAGCGACATATGCGCATAAAGCATATCCAGGTGGCGCTTGTTCACCGGGATATCCGTGGGCTCACACACCGTGCCGCCCGAATGGTGCAGCCACTTGGACATATAGCCCAGCTTCACGAACTTCTGGAAATCCGCCATCGTGGCATAGCGGCGCCCCCCGGCGGCATCACGCACGAATGGCGGGCCATAGACCGGAGCAAGAACCAGGCTTTTGCCGCCGATCACCACGGATTTTCCGGGGTCTCGGGCATACTGGGTATATGATGAGGGTGCCGTGGCACACAGCTTGCGTGCCAGACCGCGCGGGATGCGGACACGCTCCCCTTCGATTTCGGCCCCAGCCTCGCGCCAGCGTTCAAGCGCAGCCGGGTTGTTGACGAAATTCACACCGATCTCGGCCAGCACGGTTTCGGCATTGGCTTCGATCACCTCAAGCGCCTCTTCATTGAGGACCTCGAAGTTGGGAATGTTCCGCTCGATGTATTTCGCAGTTTCAAAATGCACTGCCGTGCGTTCCGCACGGCGGGCAGCACCACCGCCACCCCGGGCTCTGCGTTTGGCTATTGCTTCGGCCATATTCCTGGAACCTCACCCTCGTAGAGACTTGAATGCCCCCGAGATACAACCAAGCAGACCCGATCCGGTCGCAGTTTGCGCCCCTTGCGGGAAAAAAGCGACAAGGCGGTGATTAGTTGACCCGCTTTATCGCAATACCCAGCCGGTTTGCCTGGGCAGGAAGGCCTCGACCGAGGCCGCTGCGATCACGATCACATCGCCGGTATCGGGGTTTTCGACATTGAGTCCACCTTTGACGGCGCGCACCTCTGCGCGCCCACGGGGCAAAACCCGGGCAAGAGCGGCGCAATCGACCGCATCGGGATCCTGCACCCCAACCGTGACTTGCACGCGCATGTCATCGTGAGACAGATCAAGCGCGTGAAAGATCGGAAGGCCCGAATGGCGGATCGCGTCTTCGATCGCGCGGGCTGCGGCCTTGGTGTAGTCCTGACCATACATGTCATTGCCCATACCCATCTCGATGATCATCCGCTGTTCAGACATCAGCCCGCTCCATATCGAAACTCACCGACAAGGCGACATTGGCAATGATCGTGGGGTGACCTGTACCTTCAGGGCGCGGGATGTCCAGACCGCCCTGTATTACGTGGATATCAGGCGCTCCGTAGGGAAACTCATCAGCGACTTTCGCCACATCCACCAAGGCAGGTTGCTGGACACCAATATCAACGCGGATCTGCATGGCCTCTTTGGGAAAGCCGAACAACTCGGCCAGGTTGATCGAATTGTGCCAGAGCGCGTCACGCACCGCGCGACAGGCAGCCTGGGTGTAATCGCCCCGGCGCAGGGACGTGCCCATGCCGAATTCTGTCAGTAACCGTGCCATAATCGACTCCTCTCTTGTCTTCTGACGGCTTAGCATCGCAGATGCGATTGCTCTACGGCCTCTTGCAACGAACCCGCCCTGCGCCTAGTCAGACAAAATGACCCAGACCCATGACCACCTCCTGATTATCGACTTTGGCAGCCAGGTGACGCAGCTTATTGCGCGTCGTCTGCGCGAGTTGAATGTCTATTGTGAAATCCACCCCTATCAGAACGTCACGGACGCGTTTCTGGCCGAGTTTGCCCCTAAGGCAATCATCTTTTCCGGCGGCCCCGACAGCGTCATGCGCGAAGGCAGTCCGCGCCCGCCGCGTGCGGCCTATGACATGGGCGTGCCGATCCTTGGCATCTGCTATGGCCAGCAGGTGATGATGCATGACCTGGGCGGCAAGGTAGAAGCCGGAGAACATGCCACAGCCGAGTTCGGCCGCGCGTATGTGAAACCGACCCAGGACCGTGACGCGTTGCTGAACGGCTGGTTCCTTGATGGCACGGGCCGCGAACAGGTGTGGATGAGCCACGGCGACCATGTCTCTGAAATTGCACCGGGATTCAAAGTGATGGGCACCTCGCCCGGCGCGCCCTTTGCGATCACCGCGGATCCTGAGCGTCACTTTTATGCGGTGCAGTTTCACCCCGAAGTGCACCACACCCCCAATGGCAAGACGCTCTATGAGAACTTCGTGCGTCTGGCCGGGTTCAGCGGCGACTGGACCATGGGTGCCTACCGCGAAGAGGCAATCCGCAAGATTCGCGAACAGGTCGGCGACAAGCGCGTGATCTGCGGGCTGTCCGGTGGCGTTGATTCCTCGGTTGCGGCGGTGCTGATCCATGAGGCCATTGGCGATCAATTGACCTGCGTGTTTGTCGATCACGGTTTGCTGCGCCAGAACGAAGCCGAAGAAGTCGTCGCGATGTTCCGCGACAACTATAACATCCCGCTGATTCACGCAGATGAATCAGAGCTGTTTCTGGGAGAGCTGGATGGGCAAAGTGATCCTGAAACCAAGCGCAAGATCATTGGGCGGCTGTTCATTGACGTGTTCCAGAAACATGCCAACGAGATCGACGGAGCCGAGTTTCTGGCGCAAGGCACGCTTTATCCCGATGTGATCGAGTCGGTGTCCTTTTCCGGTGGACCGTCGGTGACGATCAAATCACACCACAATGTCGGTGGCCTGCCCGAAAAGATGGGCCTCAAGCTGGTCGAGCCTCTGCGTGAGTTGTTCAAGGACGAAGTGCGCGCCTTGGGTCGGGAACTGGGGCTGCCGGACAGCTTTATCGGGCGACACCCGTTTCCCGGTCCCGGTCTGGCTATCCGCTGCCCCGGCGAGATTACCCGGGAAAAACTGGAGATCCTGCGCAAGGCCGACGCGGTGTATATCGACCAGATCCGCAAACACGGGCTTTATGATGAGATCTGGCAGGCCTTTGTCGCAATCCTGCCGGTGCGCACCGTTGGGGTGATGGGCGATGGACGCACCTATGATTTTGCCTGCGCACTGCGCGCGGTGACCTCGGTGGACGGCATGACTGCGGATTATTACCCCTTCAGCCATGAGTTCCTTGGCGAGACCGCCACGCGGATCATCAACGAAGTCAAAGGCATAAACCGCGTGACCTATGACATCACCTCCAAACCGCCGGGCACGATCGAATGGGAGTGATCCACACCATATTGCGGGGCGTCGAAAAGCAGGTGTTGCGCGGCCTTGGAAAAGGGCATGGAACGAAATCCATCCTGACCGAAATCCGGGGTATCCGGGGTTTGCTGGCAGGAGATGTGACGCTTTGCGTCGATATCGGGGGCAATGTCGGCAACTATACAGCCGCTCTGCTTGATGTGTTCCCGGATGCAAAAGTTGTTACTTTTGAACCCTCGGCGACCAATCTGGCGAAACTGCGCGAACGCTTTGGTGCAGAGGCGCGCGTTAGCCTGGTTCCCGCAGCTGTGAGCCAATTGGACGGAGAGGCGACGCTCTATGCCGACACGCCAGGGTCCGGCCTTGGCAGCCTGAGCAAGCGTGACCTTGATCACCTCAATATCGGTTTTGAATGCGCTGAAACGGTTCAAACAATACGGTTTGAGACATTCTGGAAAACTGCATTGGACAGCCAGAAGATCGATATTCTCAAACTCGATATCGAAGGCCATGAAATGGATGCCCTCACCGGCGCGGGTGCTGCTCTGGCCCAGACGCGCGCCATTCAGTTTGAATTTGGTGGCTCGAACATCGACACGCGCACCTATTTCAAGGATTTCTGGGCGTTTTTCCGCGACCATGGGTTTGATCTGCACCGCATCACGCCCTTTGGGACGCTGCCGGTCACCAAGTATTCCGAGCGTGACGAATGTTTCACCACCACCAACTATATCGCGATCGCACAAGGCCAGGGCAGATGACCATCCGCCTGAGCGGTACGCTCACCTGCAACGCGAGTGAACTGGAGACTGTTCGCAGCGCCCTGCCCGAACATATCCGCCTCAGCCGCGCCGAACCCGGATGCCTCGAGTTTGAGATCCGCGAAAGCGCGCCCGGCGTCTTCAACCTGTCCGAAGAATTCATGGATCAGGCCGCGTTCGAGGCGCACCTGACCCGGACCCGCGCCAGTACATGGTGGCAGTTGACCGCGCATATGCCCCGCAACTTCAAGGTCAGCGCAACGTGATCCAGGCCGAACAGAAACCCCAGATTCTCAAGGCTGCCCTTTGGATGACCGGCGCGATCGCGTCATTTTCTGCCATGGCCGTCGCCGGGCGCGCCGTCAGCGGAGTCCACGACACGTTCGAGACGATGATGTATCGCAGCATCGTGGGAATTCTTGTGGTGGTGATCGTCATCACCCTAACCCGCCGCTGGCATGAGGTTACAACCCGCTCGATGGGAACGCAGATCTTGCGCAATGCGGCCCATTTCACCGGACAGAACCTGTGGTTTTACGCGGTCACCGTCATTCCCCTGGCACAGGTTTTCGCGCTGGAATTCACCTCGCCCCTGTGGGTGATCGTGCTCTCGCCGCTGATTTTGGGAGAGCGGCTGACGTTCAATCGGGCGCTGGCGGCGATCATCGGCTTTATCGGCATTCTGATCGTCGCGCGCCCGACGCCGGATGCGATCAATTTGGGCGTGGTCACGGCGGCAAGCTCGGCAATCTTTTTTGCGCTGACCATCATGCTGACACGCAAACTGACACGGACCGAAACCGTCACTTGTATCCTGTTTTGGCTGACATTCCTGCAATGTTTCATGGGGTTGATCGCATCAGGCCATGACGGGGCAATCGCCCTGCCGACGGCGCAGACTGCGCCCTGGCTGGCATTGATCGGTATGGCGGGGCTTTTGGCGCATTTCTGCATGACGAATGCTCTGGCGATTGCTCCGGCCACCGTCGTGGTGCCCATCGACTTTGCCCGACTGCCGACAATCGCAGTGGTTGGCATGCTGGTTTACGGCGAAGCTCTGGATGTTTGGGTGTTCGTCGGCGCGCTTGTGATTTTCGCTGCGAATTACTTCAACATCTGGACCGAAACGCGCAGGAACCGGATCGCTTGAAGCTCTGTATCAGGCCAAGTGACGGGGCTTTTGGGGGCATCGGGTCCGAGCAAGGCCCTGTCCCGATCAATCCTTGAATGCTTCGCTCCTTTGGTGCCTGGGCCGATGACGCAGAACGGGTGCAAAGCCATGCGCTGATTGACCGGCGCAGAAAGGCCCATTAGACCCGGCTGCACGGATAAGGAACAGGGTTCGCCATGCTGTATGAATCTGCCGAAGACTGGCGCGCCGCGCCGCATAAACGCGTGCTCTTTTTCGGCATGTCGGGCCTGGGCAAGACCTATCTGTCCAACATGCTGCGCGATGCGGGGGGGTGGTTTCACTATTCGATCGATTACCGCATCGGCACGCGATACATGGGCGAATACATCACCGACAATGCCAAGGCCGAAGCGATGAAAGTCCCCTTTCTGCGCGATCTGCTGCTGTCGGATTCGATCTACATCGGCTCAAATCTCAGCTTTGACAACCTCACGCCGGTTTCGACCTATCTGGGCAAACCCGGTGACCCCGACAAGGGTGGCATGCCAATTGACGAATACCGCCGCCGTCAGGATCAGTTCAAACGCGCCGAAATACAGGCGCTGCTTGATACCGAGCATTTCATTCGCCGCTCGGAGTTGCTCTATGGCTACCCCCATTTCATCTGCGACACTGGCGGGTCGATCTGCGAGTGGGTCGACGCGAGCGATCCGCAAGATCCGATCCTGTCCGAGTTGGCAAAGCACACCCTGTTGATCTGGATCGAAGGCAGTGAGGCGCATACTCAGGAACTGATCCGACGGTTTGACAAAGCACCCAAGCCGATGGCCTATCAACCCGAGTTTCTGGCAAGATGCTGGGACGAATATCTGTTGGAAACCAAAAACAAGCCAGACGATGTTGATCCGGATGCCTTTATCCGCTGGACCTATGCCCGCGCCCTTGCGCATCGCCAGCCCAGATACGCGGCGATGGCGAACTGGGGCGTCTCGGTCAAAGCCGAAGCCCTTGAATCCTGCCGCGATGAGGCCAGCTTTGTGGATGTGATCGCACATGCCCTTGAGACACGCGCATAAAGACCGTATCTGAGGCCCCTCTTACCAGCCGGATAACCGATCATGCCCATCAAGCTTCCTTCTGACCTGCCTGCTTTTGATATCCTCACACGTGAGGGTGTTCAGGTCATGTCGGAAGACCTTGCGACCCATCAGGATATCCGTCCGTTGCGCATTGGTCTGCTGAATCTGATGCCGAAGAAAATCCAGACCGAAAACCAGTTTGCCCGCCTGATCGGCGCAGGCCCGCTGCAGATCGAATTTTCCCTGATCCGGATGTCGGAACATCAGACGCGCAACACGGCGGCCGAGCATATGGCCGAGTTTTATCGCCCGTTTCAGGAGATTACCGGGGAAAAATTCGACGGTCTGATCATCACTGGCGCGCCGATCGAACATATGCCCTTCGAAGAGGTCACTTACTGGGATGAGTTGACCCAGGTGATGGATTGGACACAAACCAATGTACACTCGACCTTTGGCGTGTGCTGGGGCGGCATGGCGATGTTGCATCATTTTCACCGCGTGCCAAAGCATGTTCTGAGTGAAAAGCTTTTCGGGTGTTATCGCCACACCAACCTTGCGCCCGCCTCACCGTATCTTCGGGGGTTTTCGGATGATTGCGTCGTTCCGGTCAGTCGCTGGACCGAAGTGCGCAAGCCCGAGGTGGAAGCCGCGAACCTGCCGATCCTGTTGGGTTCGGATCTGACCGGACCCTGTCTGATCGAAGACCCGGGGCACCGTGCTCTCTATATCCTCAATCATTTCGAATACGAGAGCGGCACCTTGCGCGAGGAATATGAACGCGACCTCACCCAGAACCAGATCACAGGAGCACAGATCCAGATGCCTGTGAACTATTTCCCGGATGACGATCCGACGCGATCACCCCTCAACCGCTGGAGAAGTCACGCGCATCTGCTATATGGCAACTGGCTGAATGAGATTTATCAATCCACGCCCTATGACCTGAACCAGATTGGCCGGTAAAATCACGCTTTACATCGTCATAGCTCTGGCTGTTTTTTCAGCCATCGTCTCTTTCCGCGCGAGCCGGCACGAAGAGCGCGCCGAAGCCACCTATCCCCCCGAGGGTCGGTTCATCGACATGGGCGGCGTGCAGGTCCATGCGGTGATCATGGGCGAAGGCCCCGACCTTGTGCTGCTGCATGGTGCCAGCGGAAGCACGCGCGACATGACCTTTTCCCTCGCCGCGCGCCTGGCCGAACGCTATCGCGTGATTGTCTTTGACCGCCCCGGTCTGGGCTATACCGATCGGATCAATGAAACCGGGGCGTCGATCGTTCAGCAGGCTGACCTGCTGGCCCGCGCGGCGGCGGAACTGGGTGCCAAAAAACCGATCGTCATGGGTCAGAGTTATGGCGGCGCAGTGGCGCTTGCCTGGGCGGTACATAACCCCGGAAATATTTCAGCACTCGTCCCCGTGGCAGCCCCTTCGATGCCGTGGAACACGCCACTTGATCCGTTCTACAAGATCACCTCCAGCCGGTTGGGCAGCCGTTTCGCCGTGCCGCTGATCACGGCCTTCGTGCCTGACTCGCGGATAGACCAGACGCTGAACAGCATCTTCGCCCCGCAAGCGGTGCCGGAAGGCTATGGCGACTATGTGGGGGCCGGTCTGACCCTGCGCCGCAAGACACTGCGCGCCAATGCCGATCAGCGCGCCAGTATCCTTGCGGAAATCACTGCCCTTGAGCCCCATTACGCGCAGATCAATGTGCCGACCGAACTGGTCCACGGAACGGCCGATACCACGGTCGGGCTGAGCATCCACTCGGAAAAGCTGGTGAAGCGGATCGAAGGTGCCACTCTGACCCGGCTTGAGGGCATCGGACATATGCCACATCATGTCGCCCAGGACGCGATTGTGGATGCAATTGACCGCGCCGCTGCGCGTGCGGGTTTGCGTTAATCCGATTAACATCCCATATTATGCGAAACACATCCCCATAAGGGTCGGGCAGATGGAACTTCCTTTTGATGGCGCGATCAGCGCCTTTTTTAAAAATGACGCAGCCAAAGACGTGCAAAATGCAATCAAGCGCTCCGAAAATGGGGAAATTCTGGATCCGTCCTATCCTCATCCAGAGCGGTTGGCGCGCAAGGTCTATGAGGCCGAACTTGAAGCCCTGCAGATCGAACTGGTGAAGCTGCAGAGCTGGGTCAAGGAAACCGGACAACGGATCGTGGTTGTTTTTGAAGGCCGTGATGCGGCCGGAAAAGGCGGCACAATCAAACGCTTTCGGGAAAACCTTAATCCTCGTGGAGCACGTGTCGTGGCGCTATCCAAACCTTCGGATACCGAAAGCAGCCAATGGTATTTTCAGCGCTATATCGATCATCTGCCCTCGGCGGGTGAAATCGTGTTCTTTGACCGAAGCTGGTACAACCGCGGCGTTGTCGAGAAGGTATTCGGCTTTTGTTCAGACAAGGAACGTGAACATTTCTTTTCCCAGGTCAATCCGTTCGAAGAGATGCTGGTCGATGAAGGGATCCATCTGTACAAGTTCTGGCTCAATGTCGGCCGTGCCGAACAACTGCGCCGCTTCATCGAGCGCGAAAGCGATCCGCTGAAGCAATGGAAACTCAGCTGGATCGACGTCGAAGGCCTTGGGAAATGGGACAGCTACAGCGCGGCCATCAGCGAAACGCTGACGCGCACGCATTCGGTGGATGCGCCCTGGACGGTGATCCGCTCGGATGACAAACGCCGTGCGCGCGTCTCGGCAATCCGCCATGTCTTGACCTCGCTGGAGTACTCCCGCAAGAACCCCAAGGCCGTGGGTCATCCCGACCCGTTGGTCTGCGCAGGCCCTGAAATCTGGCATGTCTAAGCGCGGGTATCATCACGGCAATCTGCGCCAGGCCCTGATTGATGCGGCACTTGAGCTGATCACCGAAAAAGGGCCAACCGGGTTCACATTGTCCGAAGCCGCGAAACAGGCCGGCGTAACGCCGGCGGCGGTGTATCGCCATTTCGAAGGTCGCGAGGATCTTATCGCCGAGGCGGCGCGACAGGGCTATGAGATCTTTGCGGACCTCATGCAATTTGCATATGATAATGGCCAACCGTCAGCTCTGGCCGCGTTCGAGGCGACCGGGCGCGCCTATCTGGCCTTTGCGCGCAAACATCCCGGTCACTATATCTCGATGTTCGAAAGCGGGATCTCGGTCAATCGCACGCCAGAGCTTGCCGCTGTCGCCACACGCGCGCGCGGCGTTCTTGAAAAAGCCGCCTCGGATCTTTCCAAGCATATTCCGCCGGACAAACGCCCCCCGGCCTCGATGTTCTCGGCCCATATCTGGGCCATGAGCCATGGCGTGGTGGAACTGTTTGCGCGCAACTCCCCCGGCACCCAATCCCCGTTTCCGCCCGAGGAACTGCTGGAAACCGGCATTGGCATCTATCTGCGGGGTCTGGGATTGATCGCACCCGACAGCTAGGCGCACAGCAGTTGCGAAACCCCGTCGGCACGCGTAACACCAAGAACAGCATCATCAGCGAGACATCCACCCCATGGCGCATATCCTGTCCAAGACGAAAATGGTCAACCGTGCACGCCTGCGCGAGTTGAAGGAGCGTGAACAAAGCTGGTTTGACCTGCGCTTTGTCAAAGCGTTGCCCGCCGAGCAACGCAGCACCGTGATCGACCTTCTGGAAAAATCCAAGTCGCAGATCCGCCAGGACCTGTTCGCGCTGGCAATGAACGACTTCAAACGCAACGGTTTCTTCGTCGAGTTCGGCGCGACCGACGGGGTCGAATTGAACAACAGCTGGCTTCTGGAAAAGGAGTTCGGCTGGAGCGGCATCGCCGCCGAGCCTGCACGCGGCTGGCACAGCGAGCTCAGGAAAAACCGCAATTGCATGATAGATACCCGTTGCGTGTGGAGCGAAACCGGTGACCAGATCGAATTCACCGAAGCCCGACGCGGCGTGAATTCAGGTATTTCCAGCTTTGTCCCGACAGGCCGCAAGATCCGCGGCACCTCGTATAAAGTCGAGACGGTCTCGCTGAACGACCTGCTCAGCGATCACGGAGCACCTGAGGTGATCGACTATATCTCAATCGATACCGAAGGCAGTGAGTATGACATCCTTCAAGCCGTCGATTTTGATCGCTGGACGTTTCGGGTGATGACGATCGAGCACAACCACGCCCCACAGCGCAACGACATGTTCAAGCTGCTTTCGGCTCAGGGCTATCGTCGCGTTCACGAAGAGATTTCGAACTTTGATGACTGGTATGTAAAAGCATGAAGACAGATCCGGATTCGCCGGCGCGGCTCTGCCGGCACTGCAAAAGCACCGATACGGCTTCATTTCTTGATCTCGGTTATGCGCCACCGTCCAATGCCTATCTGAGCGCTGAACGTCTGAGCGCCCCCGAAGTGACCTATCCGTTGCGCCTCTTCGTCTGCCGTGACTGCCGTCTTGTGCAAACCGAAGACTATGCACAGGCCGATGAACTGTTTGAATCCGATTACGCCTATTTCTCGTCCACTTCGCGCAGTTGGCTGGAGCATGCCAAACGCTATTGCGACATGATCAGTCAGCGGTTCTCTCTCTCAGCGGACAGTCATGTACTCGAGCTTGCCTCGAACGATGGCTATCTGCTGAAAAACTTCGTGCAGGCCGGTGTTCCCTGTCTTGGGATCGAGCCGGCGCATCACGCCGCTCAAGCGGCACGCGCGCAGGGCATCGAGGTGCAAGAGATATTCTTCGGCCATGACGTTGCTGCGGGCGTACCTGCCTCTGACCTGATCATCGGCAATAACGTTTTCGCCCATGTCCCGGACATCAACGATTTCACCAGTGGAATGGCGCGGGCCCTCAAGCCGAGCGGAGTCATCACGCTTGAGTTTCCGCATCTTTTGAACATGGTGCGCTACAACCAGTTCGACACGGTCTATCACGAGCATTTCTCCTATCTCTCGCTTCTGGCGGTCGAGCGGATTTTCGCACGCGCAGGGCTAAGAGTGTTTGATGTTGAAAAACTGCCCACACATGGCGGATCTTTGCGGATCTACGGCTGCCATGAGGCCTCCAGCAATGTCGAGCATGACGCCGTCTCGGATTTGCGCAGAGAAGAGGCTGACGCAGGCCTGTCTGATGATGCCTTTTATGCCGGATTTCAGATAGCGGCCGAAACAGTCAAGAACGCGTTTCTTGGCTTCCTGCTTGCAGCACAGTCCGAAGGAAAATCGGTGGCAGGATACGGAGCCGCCGCCAAGGGCAACACATTGATGAATTTCGCGGGCATCCGGCCCGACCTTGTGAAATTTGTCTGCGATGCAGCCCCCGCCAAGATCGGCAAATACCTTCCGGGCAGCCATATTCCGATCCATGCGCCAGATGTGCTTGAGGTAAGCGTGCCGGATTACCTGGTGATCTTCCCCTGGAACATCGCCGATGAAATCGCCGTCCAGCTTGCCTGGCTTAAGGACAAAGGCACCCGGTTCTTTGCCGCAGTTCCGGAAATGAGAGAGCTTTGAACACCCGCGTCGCCTATACCCGCCCGTCGATCACAGATCGCGAGGTGGCCTATGCCGAAGATGCCGCGCGCAATGGCTGGGGCCCCCGGTGCTATGACTATATCCACAAGTTCGAAGCCGCCTTCGCCGCGCATCTTGGAGTGCGTCACGCGATTGCGACCTCAAGTTGCACAGGTGCGATGCAAATGGGCCTTGCCGCCCTCGGGATCTCTGCTGGCGACGAGATAATCCTGGCCGACACCAACTGGATCGCGACGGTGGCTCCGATTGTGCACTTGGGTGCAACGCCTGTGTTTGTCGATATTCTGCCAGACAGCTGGTGTCTTGACCCCGTGGCGGTGCAAGCCGCGATCACACCCAGAACCCGCGCGATCGTGGCGACCCATCTGTATGGCAATCTCTGCGACATGGATGCGCTGCGTACCATTGCAGAGCGCCATGCCATTGCCCTGATCGAAGACAGCGCCGAAGCACTTGGTGCCATCTACAAAGGTACGCGCGCCGGAGCGATGGGTCGCTTTGGCACGTTTTCCTTTCACGGAACCAAGACCCTGACCACGGGCGAAGGCGGAATGTTCGTCACGAATGACACCGCGCTTTTTGAACGTGTCACAACGCTCTCCAATCATGGGCGCGACCGGGCTCAGAGCAAGCAATTCTGGGCCGATGTTGTCGGTTACAAGTTCAAGATGTCCAACATTCAGGCGGCAATCGGACTTGCTCAAATCGAACGGATCGAAGAACTGACCGCGCGCAAACATGCCATTCTGCAAAGCTACAAATCCCGGCTGGGTGGTTTTCAATCTCTGTCGATGAACCCCGAACCAGATCACGTTCGCAACGGTGCCTGGATGCCAACGGTCGTATTCGATCCCGCGACAGGCGTGCGGCGTGACCAGATCCTGAGCGCCTTTGACGATGCCGATGTGGATGCCCGCGTGTTCTTTTATCCGCTCTCCAGCCAGCCGATGTTCACCGCGCAACCGGGCAATAAGCAGGCCTTTGATATCTGCGAACGGGCCATCAACCTGCCAAGTTATCACGACATGACCGATAGCGATATTGAACGGGTGTGCCGTGTGGTAGAAGGGCTGGTGCGGACCTAATCCGCTTCAGATCTTACGATCTTGTCAATCCGCCCACCGATCTGAGTGCCAGTCCACAAGTTTTCATACTTGAAAGGTTCGTAGCCGCGCGCCTGCATTGCCGCAACGGTACGCGCGACATCATACTGAACGCGGTGGCAGATGATGTCGTCCCCCTCAAGCGTGACATAGGCGGCGCGCGGATCCCCGTCTCGAGGTTGTCCGACTGATCCCGGGTTGCAAAACACGCGATGACCCATCTTCAGAACACATTGCACATGGGTGTGGCCGACAAACAGTCTATCCACCTGTTCCGGGAAGAGGCTTGGGGCAACGTTATAGATGTATTGATCCAGCGGATCCTCAGGTCCGCCATGTACGAACAGGTCCCGCCCACGCTCGAAGCGATCGCTAGCTTGCGCGAGCCACGCCAGATTTTCCTCGGAAATCATTTTGACATGGTCGTCAATGATCTCGGCCACGACACGCGATCGGGTACAGTTTTCGCCACTCACGATGTAACTGTCATGATTGCCCAGAAGGCTGGGAATGCCACGTTGGGACAGAAGCGAAATACACTCATTGGGTTCGCCGTTGTATCCGACCACATCTCCAAGACACCATATCTCGGAGATGCCGCGGGCATCTATGTCTGCCAAAACGGCCTCAAGCGCAGCCAGGTTCGCATGAATATCAGAAATGATCGCGAGCATAGGTCACGTGATCAGCTGAGTATCGTTCCGCTTGGCCTTCACGCAAGCTGGGGGCTGT
>NZ_JBASXK010000128.1:0-47574 GCF_049276915.1 Aestuariivita sp.
AACTCTGGCAAAACAAAACTTCAACGCACTCATCGCCGAGTTCGAAGCGCTGGACGAACGTATTACCGAGATCGACCGAAAGCTCGTTGCGATCTGCCGAACCGATGAACGGTGCAAACGCCTGGCAACTCTTCCCGGCGTCGGGCCGGTAATCGCTACCGCCTTGATTGCCGCTGTCGATGATGGACAACACTTCTCGTCAGGCAGGGCTCTTGCGGCTTGGATAGGGCTGGTTCCCAGGCAATATACGACGGGAGGCAAACCTCGGCTTGGTGGCATCGGCAAAAGAGGGAACCAATACTTACGCCGCCAGCTCATCCACGGTGCCAGATCGGTGTTGATCAGGATATCCGCGCGCAGTGACCGGCATGCCAAATGGGCCCAAGAACTACTTGTTCGCGCGGGTCACAACAAAACGCTCGTGGCAATTGCCAACAAAACAGCACGCATGGCCTGGGCGGTGTTGCGCAGCGGAGAAAGCTACAAAGCGGCATAGCTGGGGCGCAGGGCGCTTCGGCTTTCAAGAATGCGAGGTGGATGACGATGGTGTAACGGCAGGGGCCGCCTATTCACAGCCTGTAAGGAGCGATGGCCATCAAAGGCCGGTCATCTTAAAAGGCAATGAAATCAGCGGATCCCATCGAGGCCAGGAGCGAACGTGCTTCAAAGAAAGGCCGGATAGATTCACGCATCCAATGCCGTCAATGCTATCGTGAAAAACACCTTGCGCAGGGGGCGTCCATAGATTCGCTCCTTGGTGGCTGCGATGAACCAGAAATCCTCCGTTACGAAAACCTCAAATCTGTCCCACAGGCGCTGACGTCAGACACCCAACATGGTCATGCCGCCAGTGTTTTCCAGTGATCCGTTGTCGCCGATCACCAGGTTGCCATTTCCAGACAACGTCGTGGTGGTCACAGTCGTCGTGGTGGACAGTACAGTATCGTTGGGCAGTCCTCCTGCGGCACCATCGTTGATCACAACATTGTCGCCAGCTCCCGGGGCCGCGTCGCCAACCCAGTTGGTACCGGTTTCCCAAGCGTCGCTATCCGATCCGTCCCATTGCTGTGCTTGTGCTGTGCCGCCAATGGTCAGCATCACGCCCGAGGCCAGGACAAACACAAGCTCGGTGGCGCGCCCCAATCGGCAATGTTTGCGAAGACTACGTTGACGAATTCCAGCTTGTGCGACTGCTGTTCCAGATTTGATCATGAGGATACCCATTTAAACTTGTTCACTTCATTGAGGTGCGAAAACATCATTTTGCACCCGCTGCGAGAGCCACGCCTTAGGACGCGGTGAGTGTCTGGCAATTGCAAATGCTCGACTCAATACGAGTCAGGCCGCGCCAGCGGAAATTCATGCATTCGACAATCATGTTAACTGTCCCCAGGGAAAAAAGAACCGTATTATCTGCGCGAGAAACAACCATGTTCAAATCAATCAGGCAATGAATTCGGGAGATTTTTTCGTCTTTTACCAATTTATGTGTTGCGATTCCGCCATTTTTGCGCCGCATTTCCAGGGTTCGTTTGCTTTGGTTGAGGTTCTCTTTTTGTGACCCACAAGATATTGATCTGACGCGTACAGGTTTTCACGAAGCCAAAGGATGACTTCTTGCGGCTTGTTCAGTGTGGCGAAAAAATGCAAACGCATAGACCCTTGAGCAGCCACAAGCGTGCCTGTCCGCCCGATCGTTGAACAATCGACTTGCAGACTCGGGCTGCGCTGCGTATATCGTCCTCAACAGCGGCGCATCGGGGTCCAAACCTGATGCTCCACCGAAAGTCGAAACGGGCCGCGCGCCCGTTTTTTTGTGCTTTGATTTCTGAACTGAAAGACTGATGTCAAACGACCAGATCCCCAAATCCGCTATGGATCGCCGGATGGCCGAGATCATTGCCCCTGTCATCGAGGACATGGGGTATGAATTGGTGCGTGTGCGTCTGATGTCAGGTCAGACCAGTACGCTGCAGGTGATGGCGGACAAACCGGCCGGCGGGATCGAAGTGGATGATTGCGCCCATATCTCGAACGCCATCAGCGCTGTTCTCGATGTCGAAGATCCCATTCTGGATGCCTATACTCTTGAGGTGTCCAGCCCGGGTATTGATCGCCCGCTGACGCGGCTGAAGGACTTTGACATGTTCGAAGGCTATGAAGCCAAGCTGGAAACGGCCGAATTGCAGGGCGGGCGGCGCCGGTTCAAAGGCGTTCTCGCCGGGATCGAGGGTGACGAAGTGCTGATCAATGTCGAAGAAGGCACCATCGGGCTGCATTTTGACTGGCTGAGTGATGCCAAGCTGGTGCTTACCGACGATCTGATCAAGGAAATGCTCCGTCAGCGCAAAGCTGCCGGAACGCTTAACGAAGACGCATTTGACGAGATTGAGACAGATCAGTCTCAGCAGGAGGACTAACAATGGCAATTACCTCTGCAAATCAGCTTGAGCTGCTGCAAACAGCCGAGGCCGTGGCGCGCGAAAAGATGATCGAGCCCGGTCTGGTGATCGAGGCGATGGAAGAAAGCCTCGCCCGGGCGGCCAAGTCCCGCTATGGCGCGGAAATGGACATTCGCGTGTCGATCGACCGCAAGACAGGTCGCGCGACCTTCACGCGTGTGCGCACCGTGGTTGCCGATGACGAGCTGGAAAACTATCAGGCGGAATTCACCGTCGATCAGGCCAGGCAGTATCTGGAAGATCCCAAGGTCGGCGATCAGCTGATCGAAGAAGTGCCTCCTGTTGAAATGGGCCGGATCGCGGCACAATCAGCCAAGCAGGTGATCCTGCAGAAGGTGCGTGAGGCCGAACGCGAGCGCCAGTACGAAGAGTTCAAGGATCGCGCCGGCACGATCATCAATGGTCAGGTCAAGCGCGAGGAATACGGCAACGTCATCGTCGATGTGGGCGCGGGCGAAGCAATCCTGCGCCGCAACGAAAAGATCGGACGCGAAAGCTATCGCCCGAACGATCGCATCCGCGTCTACATCAAGGATGTGCGCCGCGAACCGCGCGGCCCGCAGATCTTTCTGTCGCGCACCGCGCCTGAATTCATGGCCGAGCTGTTCAAGATGGAAGTCCCCGAGATTTACGATGGCATCATCGAGATCAAGGCGGTCGCCCGTGATCCGGGCTCGCGTGCCAAGATCGCCGTGATTTCCTATGACAGCTCCATCGATCCGGTTGGTGCCTGTGTGGGTATGCGCGGCTCTCGGGTGCAGGCTGTTGTGAACGAACTGCAGGGCGAAAAGATCGACATCATCCCGTGGAATGAAGATCAGCCCACGTTCCTCGTAAACGCGCTGCAACCGGCCGAAGTGACCAAAGTGGTTCTGGACGAAGAAGCAGGCAAGATCGAAGTCGTGGTCCCCGAAGAGCAGCTGAGCCTGGCCATCGGTCGTCGCGGTCAGAACGTGCGACTGGCGTCGCAACTGACCGGTCTGGATATCGACATCATGACCGAGGAGGAAGAAAGCGCGCGTCGCCAGAAGGAATTCGAGGAACGCACCGGT
Source organism: Aestuariivita sp. (assembly GCF_049276915.1). Classification (NCBI taxonomy): domain Bacteria; kingdom Pseudomonadati; phylum Pseudomonadota; class Alphaproteobacteria; order Rhodobacterales; family Paracoccaceae; genus Aestuariivita; species Aestuariivita sp. The sequence goes on from NZ_JBASXK010000128.1 coordinate 3,515, forward strand.
CTGTTCATGGAGACACTGGATCTGGACGAGTTCTTTGCACAGCTTCTGGTTTCGGAAGGCTTCACCAGTCTGGAAGAGGTGGCCTATGTCGAACGCGACGAATTGCTGGTGATCGACGGCGTCGATGAAAGCACGGCCGAAGAGCTGCAGGCGCGGGCGCGTGATTACCTCGATGCCCGTAACAAAGCCGCTCTTGAAAATGCCAAAGCGCTTGGTGCCGAGGAAAGCCTTATTGAATTCGAGGGTCTGACACCCCAGATGGTTGAAGCGCTGGCGAAAGACGATGTCAAAACGCTGGAAGACTTCGCCACCTGTGCAGACTGGGAACTGGCCGGTGGCTGGACCACGGTAAACGGCGAGCGCGTCAAGGACGAAGGCCTGCTTGAGCCCTTCGATGTGTCTTTGGAAGAAGCGCAAAACATGGTAATGACTGCGCGTATCCTTCTTGGCTGGGTCGACCCTGCCGATCTTGAGGCCGATGAGGCCGACAGCGAAGAAACAGAAGAGGAGGCCGGGGCCTGATCTCAGGCCCTGGTGGTTCCTGATGGGACGCGGTGGCGCCTCGAAAGACCGGATAGACGGTCCTCACCGCAAGTGCATTGCGACAGGCGAGGTGCAGCCGAAATTCGGCCTGATCCGCTTTGTGTTGGGGCCGGATGCTCTGGTGGTTCCCGATGTGGCAGGAAAGCTGCCCGGTCGTGGTGTATATGTGGCTGCTGATCGAAGCGCGCTGGAAACGGCGGTGAAAAAGAAGCTTTTTGCGCGCGCTTTCAAGGCACCGGTTCAGGTGCCTGACGGGTTGGTGGACGAAGTCGAGCGTCAGTTGACGCGCCGGGTGATCGAATTGATTTCGTTGGCGCGCAGATCCGGTTCTGCGGTCGCCGGATATGAAAAAGTGAAAGACATGCTGGCCAAGGAAGAGGGTCAGGTTCTGATCCAGGCAGTTGATGGGTCAGCACGCGGAAAAACAAAACTTAGCACGCCGCATTTTGGCACCTATATCGGGTTCCTGACCGCGGATCAGCTGGGCATGGCCTTTGGCCGGGAAACTGTGATACATGCTGCGCTCGCCTCTGGTGGACTCACTAAACGTGTTGTAGAGGAAGCCCAAAGACTTAAAGGCGTGCGTCAAAAAGACGACGATGGCAGCGGCCATCGGGAAGGAAAAAGAGCTTTATGAGCGATAGTGACGGCAAAAAGACATTGGGTTTGCGCGGTGGCGCGCGTCCGGGAAGCGTAAAGCAGAGCTTTAGCCATGGGCGGACCAAAAGTGTCGTTGTGGAAACCAAGCGCAAACGCGTTGTGGTGCCCCAGCCGGGTGCCGGAAAACCTGCCGGTGCGGGCGCTGGTTCTGCGCAGTTTGGCGACCCGTCCAAGCGCCCCGCAGGGATTACCGATGCCGAGATGGATCGTCGCCTGAAGGCTGTTCAAGCCGCCAAGGCACGTGAAGTCGAAGAAGATGCGCAACGCGCCGCTGATGAAAAGGCGCGGGCAGAAGATCGTGACCGCCGCCGGGCCGAGGCAGAAGCCAAGGAACGCGAAGAGCGCGAACGCGAAGAAAAAGCCAAAGCCAAGGCCGCCGAGGAAGAGCGTCAGCGCGCCGAAACCGAAGAAAAAGCCCGCCTGGCAGCGACCGCTCCCGTGGCGGAACCCGCTGTGGAAAAGGACAGCCGGACCAAGACTGCACCCGCTCCACGTAAGGTCGAACGTGAGCGTGATGATCGCACGCGTGCCACGAAAGCACGTGCAGATGATGCCGGACGCCGGGCTGGCAAGCTGACCCTGAACCAGGCTTTGTCCGGTGGTGAGGGTGGGCGTCAGCGCTCGATGGCGGCCATGAAGCGCAAGCAAGAGCGTGCGCGTCAGAAAGCCATGGGCGGCGCGGTCGAACGTGAGAAGATTGTGCGCGATGTGCAGCTGCCGGAGACCATCGTGGTCTCTGAACTGGCAAACCGCATGGCCGAGCGTGTGGGCGAGGTTATCAAAGCGCTCATGCAAATGGACATGATGGTCACGCAGAACCAGACGATTGATGCGGACACTGCCGAGCTGATCATCGAGGAATTCGGCCACAAGGTTGTTCGTGTTTCGGATGCGGATGTGGAAGACGTCATTCAACATATCGAAGACGACCCAAGCGATCTGAAGGACCGTCCGCCAGTGATCACTGTCATGGGCCACGTTGACCACGGCAAAACGTCTCTTCTGGATGCGATCCGCAATGCGAACGTCACCGCAGGCGAGGCCGGCGGAATTACTCAGCACATCGGTGCCTATCAGGTCACGGCCAAAGACGGCCAGGTTCTGACGTTCCTCGATACGCCGGGTCACGCCGCGTTCACGTCCATGCGTGCGCGTGGTGCACAGGTGACAGATATCGTTGTTCTGGTGGTTGCAGCGGATGATGCCGTTATGCCCCAGACCATCGAAGCCATCAACCACGCGAAAGCGGCCAATGTGCCGATGATCGTGGCGATCAACAAGATCGACAAACCATCGGCCAACCCCGACAAAGTGCGCACCGATCTGCTGCAGCATGAGGTTGTCGTCGAAAAGATGTCCGGCGACGTGCAGGATGTCGAAGTTTCGGCCACGACTGGCCAGGGCCTTGATCAACTGCTTGAAGCCATCGCGCTTCAGGCTGAGATCCTTGAACTGAAAGCCAACCCCGATCGCGCCGCCGAAGGTGCCGTTATCGAGGCTCAGCTGGATGTTGGCCGCGGACCGGTTGCCACGGTATTGGTGCAGAACGGTACATTGCGCCAGGGCGATATCTTTGTCGTCGGCGAGCAGTGGGGCAAAGTCCGCGCGATGGAGAATGACCATGGCGAACGGGTCAAGATCGCCAGCCCGTCAGTTCCTGTCGAAGTTCTGGGTCTGAATGGAACGCCCGAAGCCGGTGACGTGCTGAACGTTGTGGCTACCGAAGCGCAGGCGCGTGAGATCGCGGAATACCGTCATCAGGCCGCCAAGGACAAACGTGCGGCTGCTGGCGCTGCGACCACGCTTGATCAGTTGATGGCCAAGGCAAAAGCGGACGAAACCGTTTCGGAACTGCCCATTCTGATGAAAGCGGATGTGCAGGGTTCTGCCGAAGCGATCGTTCAGGCGATGGAGAAGATCGGCAACGATGAGGTGCGTGTTCGCGTCCTGCATTCGGGTGTCGGTGCGATCACCGAATCTGACATCGGCCTGGCAGAAGCATCTGGTGCTCCTGTCATCGGGTTCAACGTGCGGGCCAATGCGTCGGCGCGGAACTCGGCCAATCAGAAGGGTGTCGAGATCCGTTATTACTCGGTCATCTATGATCTGGTGGATGACATCAAAGCGGCGGCCTCTGGTCTGCTCTCTGCCGAAGTCCGTGAGAACTTCATCGGCTACGCGTCGATCAAAGAGGTCTTCAAGGTCTCGGGCGGCGTGGGCAAAGTTGCCGGCTGTCTTGTCACCGAAGGTGTGGCCCGCCGCTCGGCCGGTGTGCGCCTGCTGCGTGACAACGTGGTCATTCACGAAGGCACGCTGAAGACCCTCAAGCGCTTCAAAGACGAAGTGTCCGAGGTTCAGTCTGGTCAGGAATGCGGAATGGCGTTTGAGAATTACGAAGATATCCGCCCGGGCGATGTCATCGAGATCTTTGAGCGTGAAGAGGTCACACGGACCCTCGCGTGATTGCAGCCGACAGTCTCCAAATGAAAAAGGGCAGCCCGCCGGCTGCCCTTTTTTCGTTATGCTCGTTTCATGTCAGGCCGCTTTGGCGACAGGATATCCTTTGTAGATCGTGTCACCCACCTGAACGACAACGCGACCGTCAGGAAGCTCCTTAACAAAGGTGCCCTGAACCGACACGCAGCTTCCTACTGTGATTGTCTTGAGCATGAAACTCCCCCCGGAATCAAAATCTGACTCCATAATACATCAAGAAATGTAAACAATTAACCACAATTTTTGAACAATCCGGTGGCGAGATGCACGAAAAACGGTCGATCTTGGCCGTAGCCTGCTTCAAATTGGCGAAATGCCGCCGGTCAGAGCCAATCCCGCAAAATCGGAATCAGAGGAATATCCGCTTCTGGCATGGGATATTCACGCAAGTCTTGAGCGCGCACCCATTTCAACGCCTGATTCTCGCGCGAGATCGGCGTTCCCTCCCATTTGCGGCAGGCAAAGAGAGGCATGAGCAGGTGAAAATCAGCATAGCTGTGGCTGGCAAATGTCAAAGGCGCAAGGCAGGAAGACCAGGTGTTGATGCCCAGTTCTTCCTCCAGCTCGCGGATCAGCGCGGCCTCGGGCGTCTCTCCCGGCTCGACTTTGCCTCCCGGAAATTCCCACAGCCCGGCCATGGATTTTCCTTCCGGTCGTTGCGCCAAAAGCACCCGACCGTCCACGTCTATCAAAGCCACCGCTGAGACCAGAACGACCTTCATCACGACCGGTAATCTGCGTTGATATCAATGTATCCGTGGGTCAGATCGCAGGTCCAGACAGTCGCTTGTCCAGACCCCAGGCCCAGATCCACGCGAATTGAGATCGCGTCGTTCTTCATATGCGCGGCTGCGTCTTCTTCGCGGTAGGTCGGGCTGACCCAGCCGTTCTCAGCCACAAGAGTGTCGCCGAACCAGATGCTCAGAAGATCGCGATCGGCAGTTGCCCCCGACTTGCCGATTGCCATGACCACGCGGCCCCAGTTGGGGTCTTCCCCGGCAATGGCCGTCTTGACCAGGGGCGAGTTTGCAATCGCCATCCCATGCACATGGGCTTCGCGGTCATCCTGCGCGCCGGTTACGCGTACTTCCACGAATTTCGTGGCACCTTCGCCATCGCGAACGACCTGATGGGCGAGGTCCTGCATGATGTTGTGCAATGCCTCTTCAAAGGCAGCATTCCCAGCGACATCGCAGCCAGAAGCCCCGGTGGCGCAGGCCAGCAGCGAATCCGAGGTCGAAGTATCGCTGTCTACCGTGATGCAGTTGAACGTCCGGGCATTCAGCCGACTGACCAGATTTTGCAAGTCAGGCTGGGCGATCTGAGCATCCGTAAAGATATAGACCAGCATCGTCGCCATATCAGGCGCAATCATCCCACTGCCCTTGGCGATCCCGGCGATGGTAATGACGGTTCCCTCGATCTCGACGGTCGCGCATGACCCTTTCGGGAAAGTGTCGGTCGTCATGATCGCTCGCGCTGCGGCTTCGATCCCCTGATCTGTCTGCCCGGCTTTCAGATCCGCGATCTTGGCGACGATCCGCTCATGGGGAAGCGGTTCTCCGATCACTCCGGTTGATGCCGTGAAAACGCGTTGGGCGGGAACGCCCACAGCCTCGGCCACTGCCGATGTCAGAACCTCGACCGATGTTTGCCCGTAATGGCCTGTAAACGCGTTGGAGTTCCCCGAGTTCACCAGGATTGCAGCCCCTTGGGACGGATCCGAGCCGAGCTTGGCCTGACAATCCAGAACCGGCGCGGACCGCGTCGAGGACCGCGTGAACACACCCGCGATGGATGTGCCCGGCTGCAACACGGCCAGCATGACATCCGTGCGCCCGGAATAGCGCACTCCGGCGCTGGCCGCGGCGAAGGTAACGCCTGAAATCCGGGGTAAATCCGGGAACCGCTCGGGTGCCAGCGGAGAGACTTTGTCGATCTTGGCCAAGTCAGTTTCTCAACAAATCTAGGTTCATGATTGATGCCGGATCCAGATCGCTCAGATCGGGGAGAACGACGTCTGCAGACGCCACCAGGGCCTCGATATGTTCGGTCACTGCGATCTGCTGCAATTCCAGCTGGATCTCATCACGCACCTCTTCCAACGCAGGCGCATCCACCACACGGGTTTCATTCAGGCGGATCACATGCCAGCCGAATTCCGTCTGAACCGGCCCCGAAATGGTTTCAGGTTGCAATGAAATCACCGCCGCTTCGAAGTCTGGTACCATGCGCCCTGGTCCAAACCAGCCCAACGCCCCACCGTTTTCACGGCTTGGGCCGATGGATTTTGCCTTTGCAACTTCTACAAAATCCGCCCCGCCATTCAATTCTTCGACAATGGCCAAGGCCTCTTCTTCGGTTTCCACCAGAATATGCGAGGCGTTGTATTCTTCACCGGCCGTGCCGTCAGCAAAGCGCGAGTCATAAGCGGCTTGAATATCGGCGTCGGATACCGCGGTGGCCATTGTCGCTTCGACCGCTTCACCGGCCATCACCGAGCGTTCCTCGTTCTCCAATGACAGGCGCGCGGCACGGCTTGGCTCACCCTCAAAGGATTGCGCAAGGGCGGTCTGGCGTACCAGCTGGTCGATGATCCCGGGCAAAAGCACATCGGGACCCAGCTGCTGATACTGGGCTGGCAGGGTTGAAAAGGCCACAATCACATGCCCAAGAGTAATGTCCGTGCCGTCGACGGATGCGACGACTGTATCGGCAGATGGGGTGTCCTGAGCGGTCACTGGGAGGGTTAATACTCCGGTCAGAGCCAGAGTTGTCAGGAATGTGACACCTTTGCGCATAGAAACGTCCTGTTTGAGGGCCATACAAGGGCACGGCGTTGACACTGTTTCGCCCGGCCCTTACATCGCTGGGAGGCTTGGGCAGAGCCGTCTTCACCAACGTTTCTACGGGCTGTGTGCGGGGGCGGCAAGATGGGCCCACGCAAGAATAAGTCAGATCGGCTGGAGAGAGCATGCTCGGATTAGGGACTATCGCCAAGAAGGTGTTCGGCACCCCCAATGACCGCAAGGTCAAGGCGACGCGGCCGCTGGTCGAAAAGATCAATGCACTGGAGCCGGAATTCCACGCGCTGAGCGATCAGGGTCTGATCGACAAGACGGCTGAATTGAAGAAACGCCATGCGGATGGCGAGAGCCTTGACGCTCTTCTGCCCGAAGCCTTCGCCAATTGTCGGGAGGGGGCCAGACGTACCCTTGGACTGCGGGCCTTTGATACGCAGCTGATGGGTGGGATTTTTCTGCATCAGGGCAATATCGCCGAAATGAAGACCGGCGAGGGCAAAACCCTTGTGGCGACGTTCCCGGCCTATCTCAATGCCCTGAGTGGCAAGAGCGTCCATGTGGTGACGGTGAACGAATACCTTGCCAAACGAGACAGCGAGTGGATGAGCAAAGTCTTTTCCGCCTTGGGAATGAAGACGGGCTGTATCTATTCCGACATGCCCGGCGATCTGAAACTGGACGCCTATAACAGCGATGTCGTCTATGGGACGAACAACGAATTCGGGTTTGACTACCTGCGCGACAACATGAAGTCAGATCTGTCGCAGGTGATGCAGAAGGATCATTACTTTGCGATCGTCGACGAGGTCGACTCGATCCTTATCGACGAAGCGCGTACGCCGCTTGTCATTTCGGGCCCCGCTCAGGACCGCAGCGAGCTGTATGTCTCGATCAATGCGCTGATTCCGCTGGTGGCAGACGATCATTTTGAGATCGACGAAAAGCAACGCAGCGTGAACTTTTCCGACGAAGGCAACGAGTTCCTTGAGGCCAAGCTTTTTGAGGCCGGGCTGCTGGAAGAGGGCCAATCGCTGTATGATCCCGAAAGCACGACCATCGTGCATCACGTCAATCAGGGTCTGCGCGCACACAAGCTGTTCCAGAGAGACAAGGATTACATCGTCCGTGACGGCAGTGTTGTTCTGATCGACGAGTTTACGGGCCGTATGATGCCGGGTCGCCGTCTGGGCGATGGTTTGCATCAGGCCATCGAGGCAAAGGAAGGTGTGTCGATCCAGCCCGAGAACGTGACTCTGGCCAGTGTGACATTCCAGAACTTTTTCCGCCTGTATGAAAAGCTTTCGGGCATGACGGGTACAGCGGCGACCGAAGCGGCCGAATTCTCCGAGATCTATGGCCTTGGCGTGGTCGAAGTGCCCACCAACAAGCCCATCGCCCGAGTGGATGAAGACGACAAGGTCTACAGCTCTGTGCGCGAAAAGTACGAGGCGATGATCAAGGAGATCCAGAAGGCCAACAAGAAGGGCCAGCCGGTTCTTGTCGGGACCACCTCGATCGAAAAGTCCGAACTGCTAAGCCAGATGCTGACCAAGGAAGGCATCCCGCACAACGTTCTGAACGCGCGCCAGCACGAGCAGGAAGCGCAGATCATCGCAGATGCAGGCAAGCTGGGTGCCGTCACCATTGCGACGAACATGGCAGGCCGTGGCACGGATATTCAGCTGGGCGGAAATGTGGAGCTGAAGGTTCTGGAGGCGCTGGCAGAGAATCCGGATGCGGATCCCGAAGCATTGCGCGCCGCAGAAGAAGCCAAGCACGCAGAAGAAAAGCAAAAAGTGCTTGAGGCGGGCGGGTTGTTTGTTCTGGCGTCTGAACGTCACGAAAGCCGCCGCATCGACAACCAGTTGCGTGGCCGTTCCGGTCGTCAGGGTGATCCGGGCCGCACGGCGTTCTATCTGTCGCTTGAAGACGATCTGATGCGTATTTTCGGCTCGGAACGGCTGGACAAGGTGCTCAAGACACTGGGCATGAAGGAAGGCGAAGCCATCATCCATCCGTGGGTGAACAAGTCTCTGGAACGTGCGCAGGCCAAGGTCGAAGGCCGCAACTTTGACATGCGCAAGCAGATCCTGAAATTCGATGATGTCATGAATGATCAGCGCAAGCTGATCTTCAACCAGCGTCGCGACATCATGGCCGCGGATGATATCTCGGAAATCTCAACCGATATGCGCCATCAGGTGGTCGAAGATCTGGTTGCGCAATACATGCCGCCAAACACCTATGCGGATCAGTGGGACACCGCCGGACTTGGTGAGGCTGTCAGCAACCAGCTTGGTCTTGATCTTCCCATCGTGGAATGGGCCGATGAAGAGGGCGAAGATGACGAGCATATGATCGAACGTCTGGTCAAAGCCAGCGATGAGCATATGGCCAAGAAGGCAGTCGATTTCGGCATCGAGAACATGCGTAGCATCGAAAAACAGGTGTTGCTCAATACGCTGGATACCAAGTGGCGCGAGCATCTTCTGACGCTGGAGCATTTGCGCTCGGTTGTGGGGTTCCGGGGCTATGCGCAGCGTGATCCTCTGAACGAATACAAGAATGAGTCCTTCCAGCTTTTCGAAGGCCTGCTGGACAGTCTACGTGCGGATGTCACGCGCGATCTGTCCCGGATCAGACCGTTGAGCGAAGAACAAAGGCAGGAAATCATCGCCCAGATGGCGGCCGAGCAAGCCCGTCTGCAGGCACCGGCCGCACCGTCTCAAGTTGAAGAACTGGCTGAAGATCCGCTGCCCGGCTTTGTTGAGGATGATCAATCGACCTGGGGCAACCCGGGCCGAAATGAGAAATGCCCCTGTGGATCAGGCAAGAAGTTCAAGCACTGTCACGGTAAGCTAATTTAACAAGCTAAATCAAAGGCTTACGTTTCACTTGCAAAGTATAAAATGTTATGCAAATGTTCTGCAAAACGGTGTTTTGCATAGGGTGTTGAGCATTTGTTAGGCGAAAAAGACGTTGGTTTTGAAGAGAAACTGATGGAAGGAAAGGTGCTGTTGTTCCTACGCAACGGCATCTTCCAAGTGCGTCTGTACAAAGGCAATCGCCAATACATCTATAAAAGCCTCAAAACACGCGACTTAGCCAAAGCAAGAGACTTGGCTATTCGAGCCTACTACGAGTTAGAGTTTCGTAAAGAAGAACAGCTGCCGCTGCAGATTAAACGATTTAGTGATGTGCTTAACGAGTATGAGCGACTGCGTGAGAGCCAAAACGCACGTGGAACATATCGCCACAGTAACAAGGCTAACCAACAGCAAACCAGCGACTTTAGGCGGCGATTTACAAGCACTGTGCCAGTGTCGTTGCCTTTCGTCTGTGCTGCACTCAAGTAAATAGTGTCACGTGGTTCACCGTTGGCTTCAAATACGTCTCCAATACGTAGTGCAGCTATTTCGCAAGCACGTAGTCCTGCGTAGAAGCTGAGTGCGACGGCTGTGTGGTTGCGTGTGCTGTGACGTAGACTATTGACGACAGCCGTTAAGCGTCGAAATTCCGTGTCAGTTGACAACTTGGCTTGTTTCACGTCTGTGCCCCATAATGTGTGGTTTTACTGCGTTTAAGTATAAACCCACACAATAGTTTGGACGACTGAAAATGCAGTCTCAGTTAACCAATTGAAATCGAATGCGATTGGGTGAAAATGTTAGAGATTACTAATTCTATAACATTTATACTTCAGCAAGTGCCAAGTGCTGTTCACGTAGGTAGCTACTGAGCAGGGCACTTACATGTGACAGTGAACGCTGTTGTTGAGGCTAAACTGTGGGAGCGTTTGCCAGCTTGGCGATTGTTCGTAAGCAATTTGCAGCTGTCAGAACGCTGAAATCTCTGCCCATGTGTCTTTGATAACTGTACCAGTTTGAGTTCTTGCCCACATAATCAGTGCTGAACTGCTCACGTGTGCGAACCAAGCCAGCTTCAGTGAAGCACCAACGCTCTACGCACACACCTTTGTCAGCTGCACGTCCAAACAGCACTCTGTCCAACTTGTGCCAATATGCACCGTACAGTGCTTCTGCTGTGCAGGCACCTATGGCTGTGCCCTTGTTGAACTTAAGAACACCAACTGTGTCGTAGTTGCCCTTCGCTAGTTCCTGCTGCAGATCGGTCATGATCTTGAACAGAGCGGTCTCACTCAGCTCATAAAGGATCAGACGCGAAGGACGGCAAGCCAGGATCTGGCGGGACAGTTCGGATCCGATTGAGCCGCCGGCCCCGGACACCAGAACACAGCGGTTTTCATATTCGGCCCGGGTGACCCGAGACTCCATCCTGCAAATCTCGCGAACGAGGAACATATGCTCGGGGTTGGGGTGTGGATCCTTGTCCGGGTTCCCTGGCCCTGATCGCGCGCCCGTTGACAGGGTGGTACCCGTCAGAAACATGGCCGCGCGATGATATGCCGATGCAAGGCGGCGCGCGCAAAGATGGCACTGGCGCGACCGCGCCGTGATGAACCGCCCAAGTGCCGCCCGAACACTGCCCGAACCGTTCATGCCTTCGCTTTCAAAGATTGATGTCCAAGCACCCGCCTGACGCGCAGTGGTTGTGGAAGCCTGAAGACATCACGGGGTCGGTACCGCGACACGCGGATTTGCGGATCCCTGGAATTGACGCGCGATGCCAGCTCTCCGATCGTTTGAAATGCCAGCGCGAAATCGTAGGCCAGCGACCAGTTTCGCTGATAGATGATGTCAAGCCGCGCCTTCCTCGGGATGCAGAGCCGGCGATAGACATCATCAGTCTGGCGAGCCGTGCGACAGTGCCGCAACAGATTTCCCTCATGTTTGTGAAAGGTGAGCGTCGCAAGCCCGGTCACACCGGGCCGTGAGGCCAGAACATCACGCTAAAGGTCGGGAAACTGGTCGACATACATGCGCAGGGGCGGACGCGGGCCGACAAAGCTCAGATCACCCATGAGAATGTTCCAAAGCTGGGGAAGCTCATCCAGCCGCTTGGCGCGCAGCCTTGCGCCAAGCCGGGTGATGCGCGCAGATTTGTCCGCACCCGAGACCCCTGAATCATTCTGCGCCAGGGTCATTGTTCGAAACTTGATCAACCCGAAGCTGTCAGTCGGGGTTTTCATACGTTCCCCCACATAAAAGATCGGGCGTCCCTGCATCACCAAAAGCAGCAGGGCAACCACCGCGATAACCGGAGCCAGGATCACCAAAAGCAGGGCGGCAAAGACCACATCCATGATGCGTTTGGCCGCTGTCATGCCCATGGCCTGACATGGTTTTTCCAATCCTGCACAATCGCCTGTGCCGGGTTTTCCAGGCTAGGCAGGGCGAGGATGCGGTTCAGTCTGCTTGTATCCAGCGTGACCTTTGGAATGATGGTTTCGCAGGGCCGTCGCGGCGACCAGGTCAGATCGGCCGCCCGCAACAGTGCACCCATGCGCACCGGCTCGGGCTGGGCGATGTTCAAAACCTCGGGCAGGGTGTCCTGACGCGACAGCAATGTCGCAAGGACATGGGCCAGATCATTCGGTCCGATATAGCTGCGCAAGGGTGTTTGACCGTCGGGCATTTGATCCAGTGCAAAACCCGGTACCCAGCCACCCAGTATAGCATCCGCTCCGGCGACGTTCCCTATCCGCAGGACACACAAACGCACCGAAAGCGCCCGGGCGAGCGCGATCGCGGCACGCTCCATCCGCAGTTTGGCAAGCCCATAGGCACTGATCGGATGGGTTGGACTGGTTTCGCGCCACATCCCGTCCCCAAGACCGTAGACAGCCGCCGAGGAGCACAAAAGCACCGTTGAAACACGCGCCGAGGCCGCTGCGCGAATGGCTGCCAGCGCAAGTTCTGAATTCAACGCCAGATCACCGCGACATTCCGTGACCCCGGCAAGAGATAGAATTGCGCGATGGCCCATGGCAGCTTCGGCAAGCCGCCCCTCCTCCCGCAGGGGATCAAGGCAGACAAGACCTGGTTTGCGCTGCCGCGATGCCCAGATCACGGGTCGGTCGATCCAGATGCGCTGTAACGCACGACCCAGTCGACCGGATGACCCCAGAACCAGAGTCAGGGGGAACATGTCATGGCCAGATGATGGGCCAGATGATGGGCCAGATGATGGGAATGAAGGCATGGAACCCGCAGATCAAGAAACATCTGCGACTCCTGCTAACAGCAAAGCTCTTATCGTTTGATTAAACCACGACGAAATTCAACAAGCACCCGAATGAAAATCCTAGAGGGTTATGGCTTTGTCCGGTGGTACCAATGCGTTGATATGATCCACCAAACCAGGCAGCGATTTGGTCAGGAAATCATAGTTTTCAACGACATGGTTGCGGGCAGCCGGGCCAAGGTGGGCATAAGCCTGCGGATTTTCCAATACCTCTGCAACCTGGGCGGCAAGTGCATCAGGGTCAAAGAAATCGACCAGAAGCCCTGTCTTGCCATGCGTCATGACCTCTTGCACGGGGGCGACATCGGCCGCCACAATGGTGGCTTGCATGGCCATGGCCTCCATCATGGACCAGCTGAGCACGAAAGGCATCGTCAGATAGATATGGCAGCGGCTGACCTGGATGATCTTGCAGAATTCGGGATAGGGCACGCGGCCAACGAAATGCACGCGGCTCCAGTCTATCAGGTGACCGACCTCGGCTTCCATCTCACCGCGCAATCCGCCGGGATGATCGCTGGCCTTGCCATAGGACGTCTCGCTGCCGCCAATCGCAATCACACGTGCATTGGGTCGCGCGTTGAGGATCTTCGGTAAAGCCCGCATGAATTGATGAAAGCCGCGCGTGCGCTCCATGTTGCGCGCGATATAGGTGATGATCTCATCATCGCGGCTCACATGGTGCTCCAGACGGCCAAGGCGCAGGCGCACGTCAGGATCGGGGAGAAGCTGATCGGTACGGATGCCATCGTGCAGAACATGCAGCTTGTCCTGAAAGCCCGGCGGAAAGCGGTCGTGCTGCCACTGTGTCGGCACGATTCCTCGATCCACCTGGTGCAAGGCCGCATAGGGAACGGCATTGCGCGCCTCAAGCAGGAAGGGCGCGTGCGCGTTCACGGGTTCTTCGGGGTCGAACCCGACAGGCCCGCCGGTCGCGCGATAGAAATATTCAAACAGCCCAAGAATCGGAACATCCGGCCAGATCTGTTTGAGGAACAGCATCTCGCCCCATCCGGTATGGCCGATGATGATATCGGGGCGAAACCCCTCGTCATCAAGCTTGCGCGCCGCGCTGGCGGCTCCGAATCCGGCACCGGTGGCCTCTTCCCATACCTTGCTCAGGCCAAATGCGTCCTGGGCGGGCTTGTGATGCGGCGCGTATTGGACTGTTCTGACGCCCCCGATCTTGGGGTTGTTGCGTCGCTGGGTCAGGAAGACGATCTCATGCGTGCCCTTGGCTCCAAGCCAACTGGCAAACTCCCGGTACTGGCCGGGCATGTTCTGATGGACAAAAAGAACCTTCACTGTACGTGCGCCCTGTGCCTAACCAATCACTTTGTTCCATGCATTGATCGCGACGCTCTGAAAGAGGTCTGCCTTGTTATATGGATCGTTTTTGGCCCAGCCTTGTGCCGTGGCCAGATCCTCGACCTCAAGCACGATAAGCGAGCCCGCCATGGCCCCCTCGGCATTCAGAAGCGGGCCTGCCATTTCGACGACGCCTGTCTCGCTTATATAGGCCAGATGCGCGTCGCGATTGGCTTTGCGCACCTCAAGGTGGTCGGGTTTGTCTGTGCAGATTAGGGCAAATAGCATTGTTATTCCTCTTTCAACGGGCGCGCCATGAGACCCGCTACGGCAGATTGCAGGTCTATCTCACCCGATACCAGTGCGGCGACGGTTTGTGTCAGCGGTAAATCCAGACCCTGTTCAATGGCAAGTTCGGCGACAGAGCGCGCAGTTGCAACGCCTTCCACAGTTGCGCTGGGCAGATCGCTGGAGCCCGCACCCAAAGCCAGCCCCATTCGATAGTTGCGCGATTGTGGCGATGTGCAGGTCAGCGCAAGATCTCCGAAACCGGACAGCCCTGACAGGGTGCGCGGATCTGCACCCTGAGTTTGTGCAAACCGGACCATTTCCGCAAAACCCCGCGTCATCAGCGCCGCCCGCGCGCTTTCCCCAAGCCCTGCGCCCATGACCGCACCGCAAGCGATGGCCACGACGTTCTTGAGCGCCCCGCCAAGTTCCGCGCCTATCGTGTCCGAGGTGGTGTAGAGCCGCAGATTCGCGCTTGTTAGAGCCTGTTGGATGGTTTTCGCCAGTGCGCCATCCGCGCAGGCAAGCGTCAGAGCGGTGGGCAAGCCCTGCGCGATGTCGCGGGCAAAGCTTGGGCCTGTCAGCAGGGCCGCGCGCGCTGTGCTGGCTTCATCCGAGAGAATGCGCATCGGGCCATGATGGGTGCCAAGTTCGACGCCTTTGCAGCAGGCGACCAGGGTTTTGTCTGCAAATGCTGCGCGATAAGTTTGCAGAAGCGCACGCAGCTGTTGCATGGGAACAGCCAGCAATATCGTGTCGGCCTGTGTCGCGATGTGAATATCATCCGTCACCGATACCGCGTCCGGCAGGGCGATTCCGGGCAGTCTTTCGGAGTTTTCGCGGGTTTGCTGCATCTGCCGGGCCTGATCGGCGCGACGAGACCACAGCGTCACTGGCCCGTTGCCGGACAGTGAAATAGCCAGCGCCGTTCCGAAAGCCCCAGATCCGATGACCGAGATGCTCATGCTTTGGCTCCTTTGCGACCTGATCCCAAAAGCGCCGGCTGTGAGCGATCCAGAGGCCAGCGCGGGCGTGCAGACAGCGTCAGATCGTCAGACTGCCCCGCCAGAAATTGCAGACCGCCAGCATATGCGATCATGGCCGCATTATCCGTGCACAACGCCAGCGGCGGCGCGACAAACCGGGTGCTGAATTCAACACAAACAGACTCTAATTTGGACCGAATTGCCCTGTTGGCTGCTACACCACCGGCGACCGCAAAGCTTGGCTCGCGAGGTGCTTCGTCACGGTAAATGGCCAGCGCCTTGCGCGTTTTCGCGGCCAGCACATCTGTAACGGCGGCCTGGAAGCCCGCACAGAGATCTGAGCGATCCTGCCGGGTCAGACCTTGTTTTTGCGCCACCAGACCATCCCGGGCCCGCAAAACCGCAGTCTTGAGGCCGCTGAAGGACATGTTGCAATCATCCCGGTCCAACAGCGGTCGTGGCAGGGTAAACCGCGCCGGATCGCCCCTGGCTGCTTGGGCTTCAACCGATGGGCCGCCCGGTTGTGGCAATCCCAACAGGCGCGCGGTCTTGTCAAAGGCTTCGCCCGGCGCATCGTCAATCGTGCCGCCCAACCGCGAGAAATCCTGATGCGAGCGAACGATCAGGAACTGGCAATGGCCGCCTGAAACCAGCAGCATCAGGTAGGGATAGCTCAGCCCATCCGTCAGCCGTGGCGTCAGTGCATGGCCTGCAAGATGGTTCACGCCGACCAGTGGCTTGCCAATTGCCGCGCTAAGCCCCTTGGCACACATCACCCCAGCCAGCACGCCCCCGATCAGGCCGGGACCTGCGGTAACCGCGATCGCGTCCACATCGGAAAGACGAATTTCAGCCTTTGTTAGAGCCTGTTTTATGCAGCTATCCAGCTTTTCCGTATGCGCCCGTGCGGCGATCTCTGGCACGACGCCGCCATAGGGTGCGTGCAGTTGATCCTGACCCGCCACAACCGACGACATGATCTGAGCCGGACCGGCGGCAGTCACCCGCACCACAGCGGCCGCCGTATCGTCGCAGCTGCTTTCCAGCCCAAGGATGATCGCCTGTTTGCCCACCAGACCCGCCGTTGCATCGCTTTGACCTCGCAGGTAACACCGTAAGGGTGCGCAAACAATCCCGGCGGCCCGATGTCTTTACCCAAACCAACGCTGTTGCTGACCCGTCCCGAGGCGGCCTCCCGGCGGTTCATAGGGCAGTTGGATCAGGAGATCATGGTGCAGGTAGAGGTCGTGATCTCCCCCTTGATTCGGATTGCTTGCCGCACAGATCCGATTTCCTTTGAAGGCATACGTGGCCTGATCTTTAGCTCGGCCAATGGTGTTTTGTCCGCAAAGAGCGTGACAGATCGGCGCGATCTGCCCTGTTTTTGCGTCGGGCCAGCCACAACGCGGGCTGCCCGGCAGGCGGGGTGGACGGCCCATCAGGCGGGTCAGGACGCTGATACACTGGTCGCGGCATTGTGCCGGGACAAGCCGGACGCTCCCTTGCTGCACCTGAGAGGCGAACATGGGAGGGGCGATGTTGCGCAACGCCTGACAGAACGGGGCCTGATCACGCGGGAACAGGTGATTTATGAGCAGCTTGCCGAACCGCTGACGCCGGAGGCGCAAAAGGCCCTGCAAGGATCCGGGCCTGTGATCGCTCCGCTTTTCTCACCGAGAACGGCCCAGTTGTTCGCCGCGCAGACCCCGCGGCGTGCCGTTACCGTGGCCGCCCTCAGCGCCGCGGTGGCGCAGGAGGTTGCGGGCAATGCATCAGTACGTGCGCATGTGGCCGCACAGCCCGATGCTCAGGCAATGGGCCAGTTGGTTGAAAAACTGCTGCAATCGACTCTGGCGGGTTGAGAGCCTTGTTTTGGGGCTCTAAAGTCGTGCAATGCGCAGCTGCGCAGAGATCAAGAATCAAGAGGGGTTCTGCGAGGTGTCTGGAAAGAAAACCAAAACCGATAGCGTGGAAAAAGACGACCAGGCCACGCTGGCGGACTCGGCAGCAGACACAGCGCTGTCCGGTGCCGACAGTATCGAGGCGGTTGAGACATCCGAACCTATGGAAGATACCGTTCCGGCGGAACCCTCTGAAGCGACTCCCGACCCCGGGGACGACACGATCACAGCCGACGACGCCGATCCTGTTTCGACCCAAGAGCCGG
Source organism: Aestuariivita sp. (assembly GCF_049276915.1). Taxonomy (NCBI): domain Bacteria; kingdom Pseudomonadati; phylum Pseudomonadota; class Alphaproteobacteria; order Rhodobacterales; family Paracoccaceae; genus Aestuariivita; species Aestuariivita sp. The sequence goes on from NZ_JBASXK010000128.1 coordinate 20,932, forward strand.
CGAACGATGGCGACGCCGCGCGCAATTCCGAAGATGCGGATGCCCTTCACGGCGACGACAGTGTCATCAGCGACGACAACATCCTGACTGAGATTGCAGAAACAGCCCCCGAGACGCCCGAACGCGTTGTCGAGCGGATCATCGAAAGGCGCAGCGTTTTTGTTCCTGCGGTGTTTGGTGGTGTGCTTGCCGGTCTTTTGGGCTTTGCAGCAGGTTCCAGCGATGTCCTGTCGTCGTATTTGCCGAGCCGCGCCGCGGCAGTGGATTACAGCGGCGATATCGACGCGCTGCGCGCTCAGGTCGGCGAGTTGCAGGGACAGCTCTCTGTTGTCCCCGCTGCACCGGATTTTTCAGCCGTGGAAACCCAGTTGGAGAACCGGATCGCGACGGTCACTGCGGCCTCTGTTGATGCGCAGACTGCTCTGATTGCAAGAGTGGATGCTTTGGAGGCGCGGCTGGGTGAGATGGCTTTGGCACCCGCAACCGGTATCGTGTCCGAAGAGGCTGTTGCGGCCTATGAAAAGGAACTGGCCGCCGCTCGGGCAGCGCTGGCGCAACAGCGCGCCGAAGTGGAAACGATGATTGCTCAAGCTGCGCAGATGGAGGCGGACGCCTCTGAAAGCGCGCGGCAGGCGCGGGCCCAGGCGGCGGCGACGCGGCTGTTCACGGCTCTGGACACTGGCAGCGGTTATGCGTCCGAGGTGAATGAGCTTCAGTCTCTGGGTGTCACCGTACCCGAGGCCCTGATGGGCGCATCCGGCGGCCTGGTGTCCTTGGCGGTCCTGCAGGCGGATTTCCCGCCGCTGGCCCGGGAGGCCCTGTCGGCGGCGCGAGAGGCCGAAGGGGGTGCCGGAGGTCTGGGTGGTTTCCTGCAGCGCCAGTTGGGCGCGCGATCCCTGACGCCGCGTGAGGGCGATGATCCGGACGCGATTCTGTCCAGGGCCGAAGCAGCCTTGGCCGTGGGCAATCTGGAGCAGGTCCTGGCCGAACTGGCCAGCCTGCCTGAAGCGGCCCAAGCGCCTCTGACCGATTGGGCAACTCAGGCCCAGGCAAGACTTTCCGCTTTGAATGCGGCTGAAGAGCTCGCGCAAAATCTGGCGAGCAACTGAAAGGATCACCCCTGATGCTCTGGTCTCTGTTCAAGATCCTTTTCTTTGTCGTCGCTGTCGGGGCACTGACCCTTGGCGCGGAATACCTGCTGGAGTCCGAAGGCGGTGTGCAACTGACCATGGCGGGTTGGGAAATCACGCTGGGCCCGCTTCAATCGGTGATTGCAGGCATAGTCTTGCTGGTCGTCGTCTGGCTGTTTCTGAAACTGTTGTCGCTTCTTGTGGCGGTATGGCGTTTCCTGAACGGCGATGAAACCGCGATTTCGCGGTACTTCAATCGCAACCGCGAGCGGAAAGGCTTTCAGGCGCTGTCCGAAGGCATGATGGCGCTGGCATCCGGCGAAGGGCGGGTGGCGCTGGCCAAGGCCGCCAAGGCCGAGAAATACTTGCAAAATCCAGAGCTGACCAACCTGCTGACCGCGCAGGCCGCCGAGCTGTCCGGTGACCGCAAGAAAGCCGAAGAGACATACAAGAAACTGATCGCCAGCGACGCGACCCGCTTTGTCGGTGTGCGTGGAATCATGAAACAGCGGCTGTCGGAAGGTGACATGGAAACCGCCCGCAAGCTGGCCGAGAAGGCCTTTGAGCTCAAACCCAAACATGAAGAGACACAGGACGTTCTGTTGACCCTTCAGGCGCAGGCGCATGATTGGGCTGGTGCGCGCCGGACACTTAGCGCCAAACTCAAACATGGCAGCCTGCCGCGCGATGTGCACAGACGTCGCGACGCGGTTCTGGCGCTGTCGGAAGCCCGCGACGTGCTGGCTGAAGACAGCTCGATCGAAGCCCGTGAGGCGGCCATCGAAGCAAACCGCATGTCGCCTGATCTGATCCCGGCAGCGGTCATGGCAGCGCGGTCCTATATCGAAAAGGGCAAGCCGAAACTGGCGGTGCGCGTGCTGAAGAAAGCCTGGGAGGTGCATCCGCATCCAGAACTCGCCTCGGCCTTTGCCGAGATCGTTCCCGACGAAACCCCGAAAGAGCGTATCAAGCGCTTTGTTGCCCTGACCCGGATCAAGCCCGACCACCCGGAAACACGATTGGTGCTGGCTGAACTGAACCTTGCTGCGGAGGACTTCCCCGAAGCACGCCGGAGCCTGGGTGATCTGGTAGACAGGCTTGGCGATGCGCGCGCTCTGACGATCATGGCCGCCATCGAGCGCGGCGAAGGAGCCGAAGACGCCGTTGTCAAAGGCTGGCTGGCGCGCGCCCTGAACGCACCACGCGGCCCGCAATGGGTCTGTGACAACTGCCAGACTGTGCATTCGGACTGGACTCCGATTTGCGAAAACTGCAACAGCTTCGACACACTCAGCTGGCGCGCCCCGGCCACGGCGGAAGTCTCAAGTGCCACCGGTTTTCAGATGTTGCCGCTGATTGTCGGCAGTCTCGAGGACAAATCAAAGCTCGAAGACATCCCCGAGGCCGAGATCATCGACGAGCCAGAGATCACCGAAGCCAGCGCAGAAACCGACACAGCCGCACCGGCAGTGGAAGAGGTGACGACTCCCGTTGCTGAGGTTTTGACGGACGACAAGAAATAGCCTCTTCCGGTTCACGCATCCCGATGCTAAATCGCCGCGCGAACCAAGGATGGTCGAGGCCGCTGTAGCTCAGATGGTAGAGCACGTCATTCGTAATGATGGGGTCGGGGGTTCGAGTCCCTTCAGCGGCACCACCTTTTGTTGGCTTACCGCCTCAGGTCACTTGAGGCTGGTTTGGTTCATGGTTTCCTCTTCACGTGCACCATGCATATGTCTAGCGCCCTGTGGGCCTGAAGGGGACCAGCGCGGTTTTCAGGATCAGTGCTGCGTCTGAATAGAGCCCCAGCGTGGCGGCATAGGATCGGTCCATGCCCAAACGCTCTTCATAACAGCCATTGCTGCGTCCCTTGATCTGCCAGAGACCCGTCACGCCGGGGCGCAGGTTGAGATAGATCGAGCGGTGCGCACCATAGCGGCTGAGTTCGCATTCGGTCACCGGGCGGGGGCCGACCAGCGACATGTCTCCGCACAGGACGTTCCATATCTGAGGGAGTTCATCCAGACTGGTGCGTCTCAGGATACGACCAAGCCGTGTCACGCGTGGGTCATCTGTCAGCTTGTGCGCCCGGCTCCACTCATGCGCTGCCTGTGGATTGTTGGCGATGTGCCGCGCCAGGTGCGCTTCTGCATCTGCGACCATCGTGCGGATCTTCCAGCATCGAAAAGGGGTACCGTTCCGCCCGATCCTGGTGTGGGCGAACAGCCCCGGTTGGCCATCGCAGCGTGTGATGATCCACAAAAGCGCAATGATCGGTGCCAGAACCGGAAGCAGAAGGACGGCAAGGCACAGGTCAACCATCCGTTTTCCGCGTCTTTCATAGAACAGGTGGATCGCGCGACGTTGGACGTCAGGTTGCGCTGTCGTAAACTCGAGATGCGCCATGGGCAGGCTCCGTCATGTGATCCCACCCACATGTTCGGTAACCTGGCTTTAACCATCTTTTCAGTTAACAGTCCGTAAACGAACGGAACTAAACTGATCCAAGCACTGTCTGTTGCGCCCGGCCGGGCAGGATCAGACCAATTCGAACTCGAAATGGCCGTTTCCGATCAGCGCGGAAGTGAGCCGGCCTGTTGCATAGGCACCTGTGTCGATTGCGATCCTGCCCTGTTCCTCATGGGCCTCATCGACGATCGTGTGGCCATGCACCACCCACAAGCCATCGCTTCGCGGCGTCTTCTTGAAATCGGGATGACCCCAGTGAAGATGCCGCGCCGACTGTTCTTCTGGTGGCAAGGAAGGGTCTGCGCCGGCATGCACGATGCAGACATTCCCGGAGCGCCAATACATTGGCATGCGGTTCATCCATGCAAGAAGGTCCTGGCCCATCGCATCCACCAGATCATTTCGTGCCCGGGTCAGGGCCTTGCCGGTCGTTGACTCGGAAACACCGGCTACTCCAAAGCTGGCGAGGGTCTGAAGCCCGCCAAAGCGCAGCCATCTGGGTCCTGAGTCCTGAGGGTTCGATATGAACGCCATCATCATCTCTTCGTGATTGCCGGATAGGCAGGTGATGTCTGGCCTTTCATGAAGAAGGCGCAGAACGTCAGCACTGTGTTCACCGCGATCTATGTAATCGCCCACGAAGATCATCGGTACATCAGGGGCAGTGCGCAGAAGTCTTTCCACGAGATCCGCGCGGCCGTGTATATCCCCGACCGCCAGAATTGGTGTCTCGGGCGCGACGGGGTCAAACTGCGCATTGGGGCGCTTTTTTCTGGTTAACCATGATCGAATCATACTTGATTCTGATAGCCCAGAAACTGTTGCAAGGGCACCGCAATTTCGCACAAACGCTGTTATTGTCCGTCGGGTAATTTAACGCGCATCTTTGGTCTGCTCGGTAAGGAGCGGCCATCCGCTCACCCGGCGGTTACCAGCGATCTTTGTCCGGCAAGGTGGTCCGCGGTGAGTTCTCCTGCGGACCCATGATCATGGCGCTCATGCGAAAGGACGCTGCATGAAAAGTTTACAGCTGTGAACTTCTTGCTCGGACGTTGCTACAACCCGGCCGCCTTGGTGAGGTTCACGCGGAAGCGGTCCCGACGGCGTTGATAGCGGCGGGTCATTTCCGCCGAGCTGTGGCCAAGCTGTTTCTGGATGTAGCGCTCATCGACCTCGGCAGAACTGGCCAGACCCGCGCGCAGGGAGTGGCCCGAGAAAAGGGCGACGCGCTCGGCTTCGGGAAGATCGGCGCGCAGGCCGGCGTCCAGCACGCAGCTCTTGATCAGACGGGCGACATGCTTGTCCGAGAGCCGCGCTTCAAGTGCTCGTTTGCCGTCGCGCGAGGTGCGCACGAACACGGGCCCAAAGCTGACTTTGGCAAAGTGCAGCCATTGTTCCAGGGCATGAACCGGGCAGGTCTGGTCGGTCGAGCCGCGTCCGATTTCGACCTCGCGCCAGCCGGTCTTGCCGCGCAGGGTCAGCAGTGCTCCGTCCTCCAGCAGGGTGATCCAGCCGCCGCTGTCGAGCGTGTCGTCCTTGCCCACGTCAAGGCTCACGATCTCCGAGCGGCGCAGGCCGCCGGCATAGCCCAGCAGCAGGATCGCGCGATCCCTGAGGCCGCGCAGATCGAAGGGCAGGGTGGTGATCATGGCGATGATGTCCTCGGCCAGGATCGCCTCTTTCTGGACGGGCGGGCGGGCGTGTTTGCGCCGGATTCCCGCGAGAACCGTGGCGATGTGGCGATCCTTGCGATCCAGAACAAAACCGCGCTGCTGGGCGTGCCAAGCAAGGCCCGACAGGCGCCGCTCGATGCTTGAGACCGAGAGGGGCCGCGCGGTGCCTCGGGGGGCGGCCAGGTCTGCAAGGTAGAGGCCGATCAGCTCGGGCGCGGGGGGCAGGGGCTCGGTGCCTGACATGCGACACCAGCGGGTGAAATGCGCCCAGTCCTTCGCATAGGCCCGCAGCGTGTTGTCCGACGCTGCAGCGCGGGCATAGTCGCGGGCGGTATCGACCAGTCGGTCGAGCGTGCCGGAGCCGGCCACAGAGGAAGGCAGTGTGAGAGCCTCACTGGGCACGGTGTCTCTCTCGTTGTCCTCGTTGACCGAAGACCCGTTTGGCGCGGATGAGCTCGATTTCTCGTTGTTTTCTGGCATGGCGTAGAGCATATCTTTTTACGTCCGATAATGCAAACGTATTGGACATAGGTAATGGGTGCAGTGCGGGACGCTTCATGTCCATTCGGACCGCAGTAAGCGCCGTCGGCATTTTGGTCTGAAACCTCGCTTTTGCCCGCGTGGGCATCCGCCGGATGCGCGCAGGGCCACCTCGGCGCGGGTTGGAACCCGTTATGATGTGGCGGCGCGGGCTTGGGATCCAGTGTTCCCGCGCCACACGCCAGACCCTACACGCCGGCTGGATTTTCCACGTCACGCCCGATGGCTGCGAGATCGGAATACCGATCCCCGATCCGGTGATGCGGGCGCCCACGTGTGGCCGCACCCAAGGCCACGACCAATTCGTCAACCGCAGGCGCGTCATAGATCGAGAACTGAACCGTCAGATAATGCGAGCGGCGCCCCGTATCGTGCTTGTCCATCAGGGGTATCTGGATCTGGGTGTTCGCCGGGCCACGGGTGTTGGTAAAGCCAAGGTAGCTTTTGGCACCGACGGCCTCGCGATAGAAGTTGCCGAAATGCAGGGTGTGGATCAGGGCCGAGGCATGTTCGACCTCGCAGCTGGTGCCGGCGATGCAGGCCTTGCCATAGGCCTCGATGGCGTCGCCTGAGCCTGCCAGCGCAATCAGCCGGTCGGTCAGCAGTGAGCCCAGAATAGGCGCCATGCGGGTGATCTCGGGGGACAAGTCTTCGACAAATCCGCGACCGGCCCAGGGGTTTGCCACCACAGCCGCCACCCCGATCATACGCAGGACAGGGTCAGAGGCACGGCCGCCTTCCGTATGAATGTCCTCGTCAAAGGTCACTAGTTTTCGCAACTCGGGAAGCATGGGGTTTCTCCTGTCAGATATGATAGCTGCGGTGTCCGGTGACGGCATGAACCACCCCTTCGACCTCGGTTCCGTGATAGATGCCAAAGGCTCCGTACTGGTTTTCCTGAATGTACCGGCGCAGCATCGCGCGTTCTGCCTCGTCGATGACTTGCTCAAGGGGCAGGTCGGTCAGATCAAAATAGCGCATCCCGTCGGGCGCATCACCGGCGACTGTTCCATGATAGATGATGCGCTGAGAACCGTTCCGGGTGTTCTGGTACACCGCGTAGAGATGATCCAGCGCAGGGGTCAGGCCAAGCCCGGTCAAATAGTCAGACAGCCCGTCAACGGAATTGGTCCGGCTTGGCGCGATGGGGATACCGATGCCGCCTGAGCTGAGTTCGTGCAGCAGGACACGGGTGTCGCATGTCAACACAGCCCCAAGTGATATGCCCGCAACCGAGGCTGCGGCCCTGGTCAGATCTGCTTCCAACCCGATGTCGAAATAGGCACCTTTGAAGTAGCCAAGCGGCGCTTTCTCGGAGGTTTGAAATTCCAGCACGCGGCCGATCAGGATCAGGTGGTCGCCTGCATCGACCACCTCGTGGCGCGCGCAACTGAAGCTGGACAGACACCCGTCGATCAGCGGCACATCCTGCGCATCGACGCCCCACTGGGCGAGGTCGAATTTCTCGGCTGATTGTGATGCAAACAGGCCCGAGATGTCCTTTTGGTCATCTGCCAGAATGTTGACGGCGAAATGGTCAGCCTGTGCGAATGCATCGCAGGAATGGGCCGATTTGGCGATGCAGATCAACAACAGCGGCGGGTCCAGCGACACAGAGGTAAAGGAGTTGGCGGTAAATCCACGTGGCGTCCCGTCTGCCTGGCGCGTTGTCACGACCGTAACGCCCGTGGCGAAAGTGCCGAAGGCATTGCGCAGGGCAGGTTTGGTGTCCGGGTGCGTGCTCATGGGGACAGGCTCGACGCGTCTAGGAATTCCCGGATCGGCCTGTTCACCGCATCGGGCGCTTCGGCCAAGGCCATGTGCCGCAGCCCTGTCAAGATCACGGTCTGGGCACCCGGAATCTCGGCGGCAATGGCATGGGTCATTTCGGGGCCATTGCCGTAGTCTTCATCGCCCGTGATGACCAGCGCCGGGCAAGAGATCGCCGGGTCGGGGGCCACGATTTCGTCGATGCCGGTGGCCAGAACACGATAGATCGTGTGGTAGATCGGCTTTTGGTTGGCCGTCACCCAGCCCCGGACGGTCTGCATCATCTTTGGATTGGCCGCGCGGAAGTCATTGGTGAACCACCGTTCAAGCGCGGCTTCAACGGTGGAGTCGGGGCCCAGTTCGCGGGCCTGTTCCACGCGTTTGAGGATTGCGTCCTGCGCGGCTTCCGTTCGTTTGTGCGGGGAATGAAGAATGATCAGCGCCTGCGCGCGGTCAGGATCATCCTGCGCAAAGCGGCGCGCGATCATCCCACCCAGAGAGAATCCGGCGATCACGGCGCGATCGATGCCACAGTGGTCCAGCAAACCCGCCAATTGTCTGGAGAACAGCGACAGGCTGGGGGTCGCGGGCGGCGCAACAGACTGGCCATGACCGTAAAGATCGTAAGCCAGAACGCGGTAGGCGTCGATGAGAGCAGGGGAGGTCCACTGCCAGCAGTCCCGGTTCAGGCCAAGGCCGTGGATCAGGACGACAACCGGAGCATGCGCGGGGCCGGTCAGTTCATACTGCGTGCCGTCAGGCGCCGTGCTCATCGTGCGCCCGTCTCCAGCGGGCGATAGGCGACAACCTCGACCTCGACCCGCGCGTCCACCAGCAGATCGCTGACAATGGCCGATCGCGTTGGTGGCTCAACCGGGAAATACTCTCCGTAGACTTCGTTGAAGCCGCCAAAATCCGCGCGCTCGCGCAGCCAGACCATGGCCTTGACCACGTCATCGCGGGTGCAGCCCGCCTCGGACAGCGTTGCTGTGATGTCATCCAGCACGGCGCGGGTTTGCTGCTGGATGGTGCCATCGGTCATTGGCACGCCATCACGCATGGGGATTTGTCCCGTGAGAAAGACAAAATCACCCGCACGGATGGCCCGCGACAGGGACAGAACCCGTCCGCCAATTTCCAGCGGCCCACCGATGACTTGCTTTTTGTCTACCATTTCGCGGCTCCCTTTTTCGACATCGTGCCCCGATCTCAAAATGGGCGTTCTGGATTTTTCGACGGTGTGTGTCGTTTTTTCCAGAACGCCGATTGTGAAACCGGCCTTGTATGGGAATCAAGCAACGGAGGACTTCTGAGATGGGCGACATCAAGAACTATCAAATGTTGATCAATGGTGATTGGGTCGATGCATCCGATGGCGGCACGTTTGACAGTGTGAACCCAAGCACCGGTGACATCTGGAGCCGGGTGCCCGAAGCGACGGAAGCCGATGTGAACCGCGCGGTCGAGGCCGCGCATCATGCCTTTACCAAGGGGCCATGGTCGAAACTCACGCCGACAGAACGGGGCAAATGTCTGCGCAAGCTGGGCGATCTGCTTGCCGAGCAGTCAGAGGGACTGGGCCGGACAGAGTCGATCGACACGGGCAAGATGCTCAAGGAAACCCGGTGGCAGGCCAAATACATCGCGGAGTTCTTCCACTTTTTCGCCGGGTGCGCGGATAAGGTCAGCGGCGAGACCCTGCCTATCGACAAGCCCGATATGTTCGTTTTTACCAAGCGCGAGCCTTTGGGCGTGGTCGCGGCCGTTGTGCCGTGGAATTCGCAGTTGTTCCTTGTTGCGGTGAAGCTTGGGCCTGCCTTGGCTGCGGGCAATACCGTGGTTCTCAAAGCCTCGGAGCACGCCAGCGCGGCGATGCTGGAGTTTGGAAAACTGGTCGAACAGGCCGGGATTCCGCCGGGTGTTGTGAATATCGTCACGGGCCACGGCGAACCTTGCGGGCGGGCGCTGACCGGGCATCCAAAGGTGGCGCGGGTGTCCTTCACGGGGGGGCCGAATGCGGCGCGGCATGTGTTGGAGAACGTCAAGCGCAACTTTGCCGAAGTCTCACTGGAACTGGGCGGAAAATCTCCCTTCATCGTGTTTGATGACGCGAATATCGAAAGCGCGGTGAATGCCTCGATTGCGGGGATTTTCGGGGCGACGGGCCAAAGCTGTGTCGCGGGCTCGCGGCTTTATCTGCATGAAGATATTGCCGATGAATTTCTTGAGAAAATGACGGCGCTGGCGCGCCAGATCGTGATCGGTGATCCGCTGGCGGACGAGACCCAGATGGGTCCGCTGTGCACCACCGGGCAGTTGGAGCATATCCAGCGCGAGGTGGCCCATGCGCAGGAACAAGGCGGCAAGGTGCTGGTCGGTGGCAAGCAGCCCGAGGGGATGGCGGGCCTGTTTTATGAGCCCACAATCATTGAATGCCCGCGTCAGGATCTGCGCATCGTGGACACTGAATTGTTCGGGCCTGTCTTGTCGGTGCAGCGTTTCAGGACAGAAGAAGAGGTTCTGGAATTGGCGAACGATTCAGAACACGGGCTTGCGGCGGGGATCTTCACGCAAAATTCGGCGCGCTCGCTGCGGATGGCAAATGCGGTGCAGGCCGGAATTGTCTGGGTGAATACCTATCGTGTCGTCTCGCCCATTGCTGAATTCGGCGGCGTCAAAGGGTCGGGCTATGGCCGCGAAAGCGGGTTTCAGGCGATCTATGATTATACCCGGCCCAAGACCGTCTGGATGAACACCTCGGACGAGCCGATCTCGAACCCCTTTGTGATGCGATGACACCGGACGTTCTGAAATCTGCTTTGCAAGGGTCGATCTGCGCGGTTGAAAGGGCCGTGTCCCTGCCGCCTGCCTGCTATGTGGATGAGACCGTCACGCAGGCCGAGAGGGATCACATTTTCAGAGGCGGCTGGTTTGGTGTTGGTCGTGCCGATCAGGTGAAAGAGGTGGGGGATTTCACCGCGCTGGACGTGGCAGGGCAATCCATCATCCTGGTGCGCGACAAGGATGCGCAGGTGCAAGCCTTTGCCAACAGCTGCCGTCACCGCGCCATGCGCCTGATGGAGGGGACGGGCAATTGCCGGGGCATAAAATGCCCGTTTCATGCCTGGGCCTATCGTCTGGACGGGTCGCTGGTGGCGGCACCGCAGATGGATCAGGCCGAGGGGTTCGACAAGGCCGAGAATGGCCTGATCTCCTATCGCGTCGCCGAGCGGCTGGGCTTCGTGTTCATTTGCTTGAACCCGGACGCGCCAGAGCTGGACAAGATCCTGGGCGATTTTGCCGAAATCCATAGCCCCTGGCCGCTGGACACCCTGGTCAGCACGCGCCGCAGCGAGATCGAGGTCGCCTGCAACTGGAAAGCCTTTCTGGAGGTGTTCAACGAATACTATCATCTGCCCTTTGTGCACCCCGACAGCATCGGCGATGTCTATGCAGCCCCTAATGCACCCGAAGACGTGACAGGCAGCTATGCCACGCAATTCGGTGCCACTGAAGGGACGGGCGGGTTGCTGCAGGACGAACAGAACATGGCGCTGCCGTCGATGCCCGGCCTGACGGGCCGCGCGGGGACCGGCGTGCGCTATACCTGGGTCTTTCCCAACATGACCTTTGCGGCGGGCACCGATGCGCTTTGGGTGTACGAGGCCTATCCGTTGGGGCCGAACCGCTGCAAGGTCGTGCAGACCGCCTGTTTCCCGCCTGAAACGCTTGCGACGGATGGGGCGGACACGAAAGTCGCTGCCTATCACAGCCGTCTTGATGCCGCCTTGGGCGAAGATATCCCCGCGCTGGAGACCCAGCACCGGGGTCTTTCACATCCGGACGCGCGGCAGGGCCGCTTCCAGCCGCTTCTGGAGCCCAATGTGGCCAGCTTTGCCCGGTGGTATGCCACCCAAATGATCGAAATTCTCTGATGACGAGACGCGAAAGGACCCCCAAATGAAATTCCAACTGGCCGTGAACATGGAGCGGATCGACGACAGCTATGAAATGAAGGATGTGGCCCGCCACACGCTGGAAATGGTGCAGATCGCCGAAGAGGGCGGCTTTGACATCGTCTGGTCCGCTGAACACCACGCGCTTGAGATGACGATTGCACCGAACCCGTTCCAGCTGCTGACCTGGTGGAGCAAAGAGACCAGCAATATCCGGCTTGGAACGGCGGTGGCGACCGCGGCCTATTGGCATCCGATCAACCTTGCCGGCGAAGCCGCCTTTGTCGATCTGATCAGCGGCGGACGGCTGGAGTTCGGCATTGGATCGGGCGCATACCAGCGTGAATTCGACCGGATGAAGCCGGGGCTTAAACAGTCGGACGCATGGCGTTACATGCAGGAAATGCTGCCTGCCGTGCGCGCGCTGTGGGGCGGGGATTATGCCCATGATGGCGAGTTTTGGCAGTTCCCGACCGCGACCTCGGTGCCCAAGCCGGTGCAGCCCGAGGTGCCTGTCTGGGTTTCGGCCCGCTCGCCCATTACCTATGACTATGCCATGCGCGAGCGGTGCAATGTGAACTGCTGGCCGCTGACCCGGCCCTTTGCCGAAGCCGAACTGTACAAGCAGCAGTTGGATGAAGCGATCGTGAAGGCTGACAACGGCTGGGTTCCGCGCTTTGCGCTGATGCGTCATGCCTGCATTTATGACAATGACGCCGACCGTCAGGAGGCGTTGGATGCCATCCGCAGGTTGCTGAGCCAGTTCGAGAACCTGTTTCGCAACTCGGGCGATGTGGTCAATGGGTTCCCGGCCTCGATTCCGTTGGATGAACTGGCAGGGCGTGAGCAATACGACCCCGCAATGCTGGAAGAAAATCTGATGTTCGGCTCGCCTGACACGGTGATCCAGAAGCTGAAGCGGTATCAGGCGCTGGGGGTGAACGAGTTCATCTATTACGCCTCGATGGGCCTGAGCCATGAAGCGCAACAGCGATCCTTGCGGCAGTTCTGCACCGAGGTCATGCCTGAGTTCAAAGAAGGATAAGCCGATGTCAGACGGGGTAAGAACGCAGCGCGAGGGCCATGTGCTTGAGGTCACTCTGGAGCGGGGCAAGGTGAATGCCATTGACGTGCCCACGTCTCAGGCGCTGGCCGCCGCGTTTCAGGAATTGCACGAAGACAAGGACCTGCGTTGCGCCATTCTGACGGGTGGCGGTGACAAGATATTCTCGGCCGGGTGGGATCTGAAGGCGCTCAATGATGGCGAGATGCAGCTGGATAACTGGTGGGAGAGCGATGACTATGGCTTTGGTGGCTTTACCGGGTTGACGGAAAACTGGGCGCTGAACAAACCGGTCATCGCGGCCATCAACGGGCTGGCCATCGGGGGCGGGTTCGAGATGGCGATGGCCTGTGATCTGCTGATCGCGGCCGATCATGTGGAGTTCGGGCTGCCGGAAATGCCCTTGGGGATCGTGCCCGATGCGGGTGCCTTGCAACGCCTTCCGCGCCGCATCCCGCATAACATCGCGATGGAGATGTTTCTGCTGGGCCGGCGCATGACAGCCACGGAGGCTGCGCATTATGGCCTGGTCAACAAGGTTGTTCCCAAGGAACAGCTGATGGACGCCGCGCGGGAATGGGCGGCGTCGATCGCGTGGTCGGCACCCTTGGCGATGCAATCGGTCAAGGAAGTGCAGCGCGAGATTGAATGCGTGCCGCTGGAACAGGCCTTTCACAAGATGCGCACCGATCCGATGCCGATCTATCGCAAGATGCTGAAATCGGATGATGCCAAGGAAGGCGTTGCCGCCTTTGTCGAGAAACGCGAACCCAAGTTCAAAGGTGAATGATGTATCCTGATCCACAGTCGGTTACGCGCGTAACAAGTCTGGGCGCCGGCCCCATTGGCGGCGGTTGGAGCGCGCATTTTCTGGCACGCGGGTATGATGTCACGGCTTATCTGCATGATGCAGCCGAGAGGGATGCCTTCATGTCGATCCTCAATACGGCGTGGCGCAGCCTGACCGATCTGGGTCTGGCCCCGGGTGCGTCCCTGGAGCGGTTGCGTATTGTGACCGATCTGGAAGAGGCGCTGGAAGGGGCCGAGTTCGTTCAGGAAAGCGGGCCAGAGCGGCTGGAGATCAAACAGGCGCTTTACCGCCGGATGGGTGAAATCCTGCCGCCTTCGGTTGTGATCGGATCATCCACCTCGGGCCTGATGATGAGCGACATTCAAGCCGATTGCCCGACGCCGGAACGGACGGTCATCGGTCATCCCTTCAACCCGCCCTACCTGTTGCCTCTGGTCGAGATCGTGGGCGGCAAGAAGACTGCGCCCGAAGCCGTGGCCTGGGCGGGTGCATTCTACAAGATTGCGGGCAAGGCACCGCTGATGATGAAGAAGGAAATACCCGGTTTCGTCGCCACCCGTCTGCAAGAGGCACTGTGGCGCGAGGCCCTGCACATGGTGGCGAATGGCGAGGCGACACCCGAAGACATCGACATCGCGCTGATGAATGGCCCTGCACCACGGCTGGTCAGCCAGGGTCAGTGCATGGCCTTTCACGTCGCCTGCGGTGCGGGCGGCATGGCGACCAACCTGGATCAGTTCGGTCCTGCTCTGAAACTGCCCTGGACCCGTCTGGAGGCACCGGAGCTGACCAAAGAGTTGCGCGACCGTATGGTGGATGGGTGCAATGCGATTGCAGGTGATCGCCACTTTGAGGATATGGCCGCCCAACGTGACCGTGAAATCGTGGCTGTGCTGAATGCATTGCGTCAGGTGCGGTCCACCTGATCCTTCGCTTGCGCGCCATTGAGCGTGTTGAGGAAGTCCGAGAGCGAGCCCGGCCAGCTTGGCGCAGGCTCGTTCGCGGGCCATGCCTCGCGGTAATCCGAGGGGCGGCGACCAAAGAACCGACCAAAGGAATAGGCAAAGTGCGACAGGGTGTTGAATCCCGACGCCGTTGCGATCTGGCGAATGCTGAGCTGTGTCGAGATCAGCAACAGACGCGCATTCTGCAATCTTCTGAGCAATCCGAACTGCACCACGGTGCAGCCCACATGCTTTTTGAACTGGCGTTCCAACTGGCGCTGAGACACGTCCAGCATGCGCGCGATCTCGGGGACGGTCAGCGGTTCCTCGATGTTTTGTTCAATCAACGTCATCGCCTCGCGCACAAGCGGCAGCATCGTCTCGGTGCTGCGCCCCATCGTGTTACGTTGCGGGGAGGTGGCCTGGCGGATCGGGTGGTGCAGCATCTGATCGGCGATCTCTCCGGAGAAGCTGCTGCCGTGAAGCTCTTCTATCAGACGTAACATCAGATCCACGCCTGCCAGGCCGCCGGCGCAGGTCATCACTTTTCTGTCCAGTGTGAACAAGCCCTCGCGCACATCGACACGGTCGAAGGTCTCGCGAAAGCCGTTCAGCCAGGACCAGTGGATTGTCGCGGGCTTGGCGTCCAGAAGGCCAGCCCTTGCAACGATATAGCAGCCCAGCTCGACCCCGCAGATACGCGACCCGGACCGGGCCCGTTTGCGAAGCCATGTGATGAGGGTCTTGTTGGAATAATGCTCGGTCCCCCAACTGCCGAGGACAAAGACAAAATCGGCGGCCTGCAAGGTATCATCGGCCAGGTCCACAGTGGCTGTCATCCCGTTGCTTGCGTTGATTCTGGAACCATCAAAAGACGCAATTTCCCACGAGAACATCGGTGTCGTCGCGAGATAATTCGCGATTCGCATCGCTTCGATCATGGTGATCAGAGTGGTGATGTTGAACCTTGGAACAACAATGAACACCGCATGGATCTGTGCCCGCGCCATTTTGGGAGAAACATCAATTTCCAAAGGCCCGGACCTCCTGACCTGAGTGCGATTTTTCGCCATCATAGCCAAATATATGGCGGATAATCGACAAGAATCTTTCCCCTCTCCGCGCCAAGCTGAAAGAAAACGGGGAGCGCGCCGAAATGAACTATGACGTCGTATTGACCTGCGCAGTCACGGGGGCCGGTGACACGACCGGCAAGAGTCCGCATGTGCCGGTGACCCCGAAGGAAATCGCCGATGCCGCGATTGAGGCCGCAAAGGCAGGTGCTTCGATCGTGCACATTCATGCGCGTAATCCTGAAACGGGGCAGGGCTCGCGCGATCCCAAACTGTTCAAGGAAATCGTTGATCGCATCCGCGACAGCGACACCGATGTGGTAATCAACATCACCGCTGGGATGGGTGGCGATTGGATATCTGACCCCGAAAACCCCGCGATGCCCGGTCCCGGTACGGATATGATCGGCCCCGAGGAACGGCTTGCCCATGTCAAGGAGTGCATGCCTGAGATCTGCTCGCTTGATTGCGGAACGCTGAATTTTTCCGACACCGACATGATCTATATCTCGACCCCGCCCGCGCTGCGGCGCATGGCGGCCCTGGTGCAGGAATGGGGCGTAAAGCCGGAGTTGGAGGTCTTTGATCTGGGCCATATCCGCTTTGCCAAGGCAATGGTGGCCGAGGGGCTGATCAACGCGCCGCCCATGTTCCAGCTGTGCCTGGGGATTCCCTGGGGCGCTGATCAGACGGTCGAGACGATGGCCGCGATGAAAGCGCAATTGCCCGACGGGGCAAGCTGGGCCAGTTTCGGCATCAGCCGGGGCCAGATGCCGATGATGGCAGCGGCGGTTGCCCTTGGTGGCAATGTGCGGGTCGGCCTTGAGGATAACATCTATCTGGATCGCGGTGTGCTGGCGACCAACGGGCAGCTTGTCACCCGTGCGCGTGAAATCATCGAACGGATGGGCGCGCGGATCGTGACGCCGCAAGAGGCGCGCAACAAGCTGAAGCTGCGGGGCGCGGATGGCTGATCCCACCGTTACAGGCAGCCTGCAAATCCGTGACGTGACCAAGATGTTCGGGACGTTTCGGGCTGTGGACAGCGTCAATCTGGACATCCGGAAGGGCGAGTTTCTGACCCTGCTTGGCCCGTCCGGGTCGGGCAAGACGACATTGCTGATGATGATCGCGGGATTTCTGGACATTACCCAGGGTGACATTGCGCTGGACGGCAGTTCGATTGCTGATGTGCCGGCCGAGAAACGAAACTTTGGCATGGTGTTTCAAGGCTATGCGCTGTTCCCGCATATGACCGTTCGCGACAATATCGGTTATGCGCTGAGCGTGCGCAAAAAGCCTGAGGCCGAGATCAGGGCCCGTGTCGACGAGATGCTGGAGCTGGTGCAGTTGCAGGATTTTGCAGAGCGCAAACCCGCGCAATTGTCGGGCGGTCAACAGCAACGCGTCGCGCTGGCGCGCGCCTTGTGTTTCGCGCCGCCCGTGTTGCTGCTGGATGAGCCGCTTGGCGCGCTTGACAAGAAACTGCGGGTCGAGGTGCAGGAACAGCTCAAGGACATCCACCGCAGGGTTGGCACGACCTTCATCTATGTCACCCACGACCAGGAAGAGGCGCTGTCGATGTCGGATCGCATCGTGATCATGCGCGATGGCGCAATCGAGCAGGTCGGCACGCCGGAAGAGCTGTATGAACGCCCTGCGACGAAATTTGCGGCCAGCTTTCTGGGTAAATCCAATTTCATCACGCAGGGCGGCAAGACCTATGCATTGCGTCCCGAAAAGATTGACCTGCGGGCCGGGCAGGGTGCTGCCGACGCGCGCACCAGCGGCACCATCCGCTCGATCACCTACTTCGGGTCCATGCAGCGGATCATCGTCGACACCACACTCGGCGACGAGATCGAAGTCGATATCGACGTTTGGCGCAACAAGGAGGCGTTGAGCGAAGGGGCCGCCGTTGATCTGCTTTGGCAGGATGCGGCGGCGGTCGAATTGAAGGACACGTAGCAGAATTCAAAACAGAGCGCCGCAAAGGTGCCCCCGTAAAACCAGCCGGAAGACCTTCGGCCAACCAATAGGAGGACTAAATGCAAGATAAACAGTTCATGAAGGAAATGCTCACCGAGAGTGCGCATGCCTACAAGGAAGGGCGCATGGATCGCCGGACATTCCTCGCACTTTGCGGTGCGTCCGGGGTCGCGTTGAGTGCCGTGATGGCCGGTGACGCAAAAGCCGCCGCAGATCACGTCGTGATGTGGAACTGGGGCGGGCAGTCCGAGGAATGCCACGGCTCGGCCATTGGTGAGGCCTTCACCGCCAAGACCGGCAAGGGCTTGAGATTTGACACATCCGGTCCGCTTGAGGGCAAGATCAAAGAGATGGTGGAAAGCGGCAATGTCACCGCGGACGTCGCAGACGCGGACCTGTTCAACGCGGTCTCGCTTGGGCCGACCGGACATCTTGAGCCGATTGATTATTCCATTGTCTCAAAGGACAAGACACTGCCCGGCTATGCGCTGGAATATGGCGTATCGGTCATTCTGTATGGCTATGCCTTTGTGTATGACACCGAAGCCTATGGCGATAATCCTCCACAAAACTGGGCGGATTTCTTTGACACGGCAAAGTTCCCCGGCATGCGCTCACTCTACAAATGGGCCAATGGCTCGCTTGAGGCAGCCTTGATGGCGGACGGTGTGGCGGGTGATGCGCTCTATCCGCTGGACATGGACCGTGCGCTGGCCAAGATCAAATCCATCAAGGACGACAGCCTCTACTGGGGGTCAGGCTCCGAGGCGCATTCGATGTGTGTGAATGGCGAAGTCTCGATGGGCATGATCTGGCAGAACCGGGGCCGCAATATCGAGAATGACACGGACGGGCGTTACAAGCTGGTGAACAATCAGGCCATGGCGATGCCGGGTGCCTATATCGTGCCCAAGGGAAATCCGGCCGGAGCTGCAGTGATGGAGTTCATCGCAACCGCTCAGGAAATACCTGCGCAACTGGCGCTGCTGGACTGTCTGGGCATGACGCCGTCCAACCCCGAGGCATTCAGCCAGATCCCCGAAGATCAGCAGCCCTATGCCATCACCTCGGCGATGAACATCGACAAGATCGTCTACAACGATCCGACCTGGTGGGGTGAAAACGGTGGTGATGCGGTAAACGCATTCCTTGAAGCGATCAGCTAACTTTTCCTGACTGGCCGCCCGGCACATCCTTGTCGGGCGGTCTTTTTCAAACGGAATTCAGATGCAAACGCTGCGCAAGCATATCCATCCCGGTTGGCTGATCATCGCACCCTTGTTGATCATGGTGATTGGGCTTTATCTGGGGCCAATCCTGAACATCCTGTGGCTCAGCGTGACCGACCCTGAACCGGGTTTTGGCAATTACGCCAGGCTGGTCGAAAGCGATGCGCTGGTGCGCATTCTCTGGACGACGGTGCGGATCTGCATCATCACCACGGTGTTCAGCGTGACACTGGGCTATTCAATTGCTTATGCCATGGTGCACTGCCACCAGCGCCAGAAGAACTATATGCTGACGCTGTTGCTGGTGTCCTTCTGGATATCCATCCTTGTTCGCACCTTTTCCTGGTTGATGCTGCTGGGGCGCAAGGGGTTGGTCAATGTCGCGCTTGAGGACATCGGGCTGATTGCCGAACCGATTGCTTTCATGCGCAATGAACTGGGCGTGCTTATCGGCATGATCCACTACATGATCCCCTATGCGGTGCTGCCGCTTCTGGTGTCGATGCAGGCATTGGACAAACGGGTCATGGATGCCTCGCGCAATCTGGGCGCAACGTCCACCCAGACCTTCTGGCGGATTTATCTGCCACTGACCATGCCGGGGATCGTGGCCTCGACCTTGCTGGTGTTCATCCTCAGCCTTGGGTTTTATGTCACACCTGCCGTGCTTGGCGGGGGCAAGGTGTTGATGGTGGCAGAGTATATCTCGGTCCAGTTGCTGGTCACGCTGAAATGGGGAACAGCCGCGATGCTGGCCGCATGCATGCTGTTCGGCGTGCTGGCGATGCTCTGGATCATGTCGCGGTTCATGAAACTCAGCACGGTCTTTGGGGGGGCAGCGCGATGAAGATCGGGCTTTTCTCGGCCTTCAACCGGGTGGGTGCCTGGGTCTTGCTGTTGTTCCTGGTGACGCCCGCCTTGATCGCGATTCCCGTCTCGCTCACGCCCAAACGGTTCCTGTCGATGCCCTCGGGTGAATTGTCCCTGCGTCATTTCCAGAAGCTTTTCACCAGTGAGGAGTGGCTGTCGAGCTTTTTCCAAAGTGCCGTCATCGCCGTTTCCACCTCGGCACTGGCGACGATCCTGGGCACGCTTTGCGCCATTGGCCTGTGGCGCGTGTCGTCGAAATACAGTGAATTGGTACGGGCTTTCTTGTTGCTGCCGCTGATCATTCCCCAAATCATTTCGGCGATGGCGTTCTATCGCCTCTGGATACCGCTGGGCCTGCTGGACAGCTATGCGGGGCTGATCCTTGCCCATACCATACTTGCGGCGCCCATGGTGTTGATCACTGTCAGCGCGTCACTTGCCACCTTTGATCCCAAGCTGGAACAGGCGTCGAAAAACCTTGGGGCGTCGAACTGGACAACCATGCGCCGGGTGATCCTGCCCTCGATCAAGCCGGGGGTATTTGCCGGGGCGCTTTTTGCCTTTATTCTCAGCTGGGACGAGATCGTCGTGACGCTCTTTATCTCGAAATTCAGCGTCTACACCCTTCCGCGTCGCATGTGGAACGGCATCCGCGAAAATACCGATCCGACCGTGGCCGCTGCGGCCGTGGTGCTGATCGCCATTACCCTTATCGCCTTTGTGATTTTCGCGATCCAGTCGCGCAGAAACGCAAAGACCGAAGCATCCTGAGTGAGGTTCAGATGAACATGGAAACCAACGTTGAGACCGATCTTCTGGTGAGCACGGTGCGTCGCTTTGTCGAGGAAGAGATGTTCCCCCATGAGGAAGAGGTAGACAGTCTGGGATATGTGCCCGAAGAGATCGGTCGGGCGATTGAGGCAAGGTCTCAAGAGCTGGGCCTTTACGCCTGCAACCTGCCGGAAGAGGTTGGTGGCGGCGGCTTGGGCATCTCGCAGATGGCGCTGATCGAGCGGGAATACGGGCGCACCAGCCACGCGTTGCAAAGCTGGGCGGCGCGGCCGACCGAACTTCTGATGGCCTGTGACGCCGAGCAGCGCGAGCGGTATCTGTTGCCCGCCGTGCGCGGTGAAAAGCGCGAGCTCTTTGCCCTGACCGAACCGGGTGCGGGGTCGGATGTGATGGGCATGAAGACCAACGCGCGCCGTGACGGCGATGACTGGATCCTGAATGGTTCCAAGCATTTTATCTCGGGCCCCTGCATGCCCGATTTCGCCATCGTTTTTGCGGCCACCGGGGAAGACGACACGCCACGCGGGCCGCGCAAGAGGATCACGGCCTTTCTGGTCGATGTGGGCATGCCGGGTTTTGACTGCCGCGAAGGCACGAAATGCGTCAGTTATCGCGGCTACAAGACGTTTGAACTGCATTTCGACAATGTGCGTCTTGGACCTGAACAGGTGCTGGGTGAAGAGGGTCGCGGGTTGGAGCTATCCGGCAAATGGCTGGGAATGGGGCGCATATGGGTCGGGGCCACCTGTTGCGGCAAGGCGGAGCGTATTCTTGAGTTGGCGACCGATTGGGCCGCAACGCGCAAGCAGTTCGGCAAACCCATCGGAACGTTTCAGGCCACGGGGTTCCGTCTGGCGGATGGGGCGATCAATCTGCGCGCAGCCGATCTGATGGTGAATGACGCGGTCGCCCGTGCCGAGCAGGGCGTGATGAGCGATGCCGATGCCGCGATGATCAAGGTCTTTTGCTCGGAGATGCTGAACAAGATCGCCGATGATGCCGTGCAGATCTTTGGCGGCATGGGATTGATGGAGGAAATGCCCATCCAACGCTTCTGGCGCGACAGTCGGCTTGAGCGGATATGGGATGGAACCTCTGAAATCCAGCGCCACATCATCACACGTTCCATCTTGCGGCCGCTGGGTGCATGACCCCTGAACGGCGCGCCAATTTCCAACGGCTGCTGAAGCCGCGTCACATAGCCTTTGTCGGCGGGCGCGACGCCACAATTGCGATCAACGAAGCGCGCAGGCGTGGGTTCCAGGGGCAGATGTGGGCGGTGAATCCCAAGCGGGCGGATCTGGCTGGCTTGCCCTGTATCGCGTCAATCGACGACCTGCCTGAGGCACCCGATGCGGTCTATCTTGCCATTCCGGCGGCGGGTGTGGTCGAGGCCTTGGGCAGTCTTGCACAGATGGGTGCGGGTGGCGTGGTGTGTTTTTCGGCGGGCTTCAAGGAAACGGGCGATGCGGTGGCCGAACAGGCGCTGATCGAGGCCACGGGAAATATGGCGCTGATCGGTCCCAATTGTTACGGGCTTATCAACTATATCGACAATGCCGCCTTGTGGTCGTTTGAACATGGCGGCTGGTCGCCCGGCTATGGTGCCGCGATCATCACGCAGTCGGGCATGTTTTCCTCGGACATCACCATGAGTCAACGCTCCCTGCCGCTGGCCTATATGGTGTCGGCGGGCAATCAGGCGGTGCTGGGGCTGGAGGATTTTCTGGATGTCTTTGCAGATGATCCCGCCGTGCGCGCCATTGGCCTGCATATCGAAGGGTTGCAGGATATTGCGCGCTTTGAACGTGCAGCGTCAAAGGCCTTGTCCAATGGCGTACCCGTCGTGGCGCTCAAGACCGGAAGTTCACAAATTGGGTCGGCATTGACCGTCAGCCATACCGGATCATTGTCCGGCTCGAGCGAGCTTTACGAGGCGCTGTTTGCGCGCACAGGTGTCATCAGCGTGACCAACCCCTCCCAGTTGCTGGAAACACTCAAGTTTCTGTGCGTGGTCGGTGCGCCCAAGGGCGTGCGTGTGGCGGGGTTCACCTGCTCGGGCGGGGGGGCCACGATGCTGGCGGATTACGCTGAAAAGATCGGGCTGGAGTTTCCCGCTGTCGATCCGGCGCAGGAA
The DNA here is from genome assembly GCF_049276915.1 of Aestuariivita sp. Lineage (NCBI taxonomy): Bacteria > Pseudomonadati > Pseudomonadota > Alphaproteobacteria > Rhodobacterales > Paracoccaceae > Aestuariivita > Aestuariivita sp. The sequence continues at coordinate 43,378 of NZ_JBASXK010000128.1, forward strand.
CCTGCGTTGACGGCGCTGTTGCCAGAGATTGCGACCGTGTCGAACCCGTTGGACTATACCACCCCGATCTGGGGGCAAGGGGAACGGACATATCCGGTCTTTGCAAAGGCCATGGAAGCGGTTGGTGCGGATAGCACGGTCCTTGTTCAGGATTATCCCGCTGCGGGGCTGGATGCTTCCAAGGTGTATTACCAACAGGATGCGGCGGCCTTTGGACGCGCGGCCCGGGAACAGGGTCTGCCCGCTGCGATCTGTGCGACTTTGCCGGAAAACATGGACGTAGAAACCCGTCAGTTCCTGATCTCTGAAGGGGTGGCTCCGATGCAGGGTATACACGAGACATTGAATGCCATCGGGCAGGCTGCGCATTGGGCGCAGATGCGCGCACGCAGCGCCTTTGCTGGCTCGGTCGGGTTGCTTTCGGCAGAGCCGGCAGGTGCGCTTGAGATGTTGACGGAAGATGCCGGCAAACTCTGGCTGTCAGGCAAGGGCGTTGGCGTTCCAGAGGGCAGGGTGGTGGCTGCCGGACAGTTGGTAGAGGCGGCGACCGAAATTGGTTTTCCGGTCGCGCTCAAGATGATGAGCCCGCTTTTGGCCCACAAGTCCGAAGCGGGCGCTGTCGCTCTCAATCTGGACAGCCCCAAAGCCGTGAGTGAAGCGGCCGCGCGAATGAAAGCGGACGTGGCTGATCACAATCCGCACGCGGTCACAGACCGGTTTCTGGTTGAGGCAATGTCGCCGCCGCCTCTGGTGGAACTGATCGTCACCTTGCGCGGTGATCCCCAGTTTGGAGTGGCGCTGGTTCTGGGTAGCGGCGGTGTTCTGGTCGAGTTGGTGGGTGATGCGGTGACGCTGCTTTTGCCCGCAACCCCGGATGATATTGCGCGCGCCCTGCAAAGCCTGCGGGTCACGCGGTTGCTTGATGGATATCGGGGTCGCCCAAAGGCGGATGTGTTCGCGATAGCGGGTCGGATACATGACCTGTGCGAGGCCTACCTGCACGAGCGCTCGATCATGGCCGAGATCGAGATCAACCCGCTGTTTGTCTATTGCGACCGTTTATGCGCCGTAGATGCATTGCTTCACCGCAGGGCTGCTCGATGACCGGCTCACGCATCATTTCCAATCCCGATCTGACCGTTGGCGCGGACAACAAGCAACGCTGGAACCAACCGGCGCATCGACGACATGGGTTTCACAACGCGCACCGGCTGTTTCGGCGCACGATGATGGTCAGGTCGCGCAATGTCTTGATGTTGGAGCCGGCATCACAGGGGCTGTCCGATCCGCCTCCGGGCCTGCGTGAGTTGCTGGCCCATCCGGCCTTCTCGGCAATCTGTTGTGTTCGGGGCGACCGGATCCTGATGGAAGGAGCCGCTGATGATTTTGCAGTGACTTCCCCTCATTCCATCCAATCCGTCTCAAAGCTGCATATTCATCTGATCATCGGGCAGCTTCTGGAACAGGGTCTGGTTTTTCTGGATGCCAAAGTGGCCGACTATCTTCCAGACATCGGAACGGGCTATGCCGATGCGACGGTTCAATCGCTTCTGGATATGGCTGTGAGCAACGATTTCTCCGAAGACTACAGCGACCCGGAGTCTGACTGCTATACCGAGGAGATTGCCTTGGGATGGCGCTTGCCAGCCGATGATCTGGCTGAAACCTCGCTGGTGGATTTCACCAACGCGATCACGGGTTTCTCGCCGAATGCGCGGCGTGAACATGCGCTGTACAAGTCCGCCAACACGGATGTCCTGACCCGCATCGCGGCGACGGTCTCTCCCAAACCATTGGCGCGGCTTGTCGAGGACATCGCGGATGCCGCCGGATATGAGGGGGCGTTTCACATCAGCCTCAGCCCCGACGGGTATCTTGCCTTTTCCGGAGGAGGGTGTCTGAGCGCACGAGACCTTGCGCGATTTGGTTTGCTGTTCGCGCGCCGTGGGCAGGACATATCCGGAAAGCCCTTTGCCAACGCCTCGTTCATGGCGCACAGCCTGTTGCGCGATGCGCTCAGGCTGACGCCGCCAAAAGACTGGCTGAAGTATTCAAACCACCTGATGACAGATGGTCGGTTTGTCGGACATGCCGGATACGGTGGGCAGTTCCTGATGGTTGATACGCATTCCGGCACGTCCTGCGCGTTTCTCAGTGTCCTGGAAAACGCGGCCGGGTATGACGACGACTATATGGGTATGGTTGCAGACGTCTTGCGACAGGTCTGTGACCGATGAAGGTTCTTCAACGACGGGCCATGAGCAGCGCAAAGCCACGCTGGCGGCCGATGAGGTTCGGAAAACCCCGGCATCCGGCCCCTTGATGATTTGGCTGATACAGCCCCCGCGACCGGTAACTTCAGGATGTCTGTACGGCGAAGACCGGGACCGGATTGGAAAAGCCGTCGAACTCTACCGGGCCAATCAGATCGCATGCATGGTTGTCGCAGACAGCGGCATGTGTGGCCTCGTCGATCAGGATCGGGTGGGACACCTGTTTGGTGTGGCTTTCAAGCCGGGATGCGAGGTTCACCTTGTCGCCGATGCAGGTATAGGTCGCCCGCTGCTGGGTCCCTGCGTAGCCGGCCACGACTTCGCCTGTTGCAATGCCTATGCCCAGTCGGATTTCGGGTCTCTGAGCCGCCGCTTGTTCCTGGTTGAATTGCTGGATGATCGCCAGCATGTCCTGTGCGGCGGCCACTGCACTTGCGGCCGGGTTCTCCAGAGGTTGCGGGGCTCCGAACAGCACCATCAGCCCGTCGCCAATCATCAGCGTGACGATCCCTTTGCGGTACTCAATCGCATCGAACATCAATGTATAGTACATGTTGAGCAGTTCGATCGTGTCTTCGGGCGACTGGCGTTCGGAAATGGCCGTGAAGCCGCGAATGTCACAAAAGAGGATGGTGGCGTGCACCCGCCGCCCGCCCAGTTTGAAGCCGGATTCCTGCAGATCCTGTACAACCTCGCTGGTGGCAAATCGTTTCAGCAGGGTCTTTTGCTCGTCTCGCAGCCGCTTCTTTTCAAGACTCGAGGACAGGCGCGCCTTGAGAAGAACGGGATTGACCGGTTTGGGCAGATAATCCTCGGCCCCCAGATCAATGCAGCGCACGATGTTGTTCACGCCCTCGACGGAGGAGGTGACGATGACCGGCAGACCGTGCAGGGAGGGGTCCTGCTTGATGGCTTCCAACACCTCGAACCCGTCCATCTCGGGCATTTCAATGTCCAGCAGCATCAGATCGAACGGGCGTTCGCGCAACATCTCCATCGCCGAGCGGCCGTTTTCGGCCACCGTGGCCCTATAGCCCAAAAGCTCGACGCTGCGTGTCATGAGCAGGCGATTGACCCTGTTGTCGTCAACGATCAGCACATGTGCGGCTTGTTCAGTCATTCTGCAGGCTCGCAAGGGCTGCGGCTGCGCGGGAAAACTCGCTATCCACCTGGTCCAACAGGGCCAGAACCTCGGGCGTGGCCCTGGCGTCTGACGTCAGCTCCAGATCTCTGGCAGGCTCGGCCAGAGCATGTGCGCCGAACACGTTCGCATTGGACTTGAGCGAATGCGCGGCACGGCGAAACCCGTCGGTATCCGCTGTTTCCAAAGCCGCGCGCAGGTCGGCGATCATGCCTGGGGCTTCGTCCAGAAAGGTCGCGACCAGTTCCACCACGAACTCGGCACCCGCTGCATCCTTGAGGTCATCAAAGACAGTCTGATCAATCGCATCTTGTGTCATTCTGTGTTCCTTGTGCGGATTGGCACTTGTCTGAGCGCCTCGATCAGTTTCGGGACCCGGATGGGTTTGGCGATATAGTCGTCCATACCCGCCTCAAGGCACATCTCACGGTCGCCTTGCATGGCGTTGGCCGTCATGGCGATGATGTAGGGCCGCGCACCTGCTGCGGTGTCCCTGGTGATGCGGCGCGATGCTTCCAGCCCGTCCATTTCAGGCATCTGAACGTCCATCAGCACCACGTCATAAGTCTGGCGCGCGACGCTTTCCAGCGCCTCCAACCCGTTGCTGGCCAGATCAGCACGATAGCCCATCTGCTCGAGCAGACGCAAAGCCAGTTTCTGGTTCACCAGGTTGTCCTCTGCCAGCAGGATGCGCAGCGGATGCTGTTTTGCCATGTCGGTATCGCTCTGTGCAGCGGCTGCTGCGGGTTCGGCGGGCCGTCGCGTATCTGTTAGATCAAAGAC